>JBFEVY010000332.1:0-3789 GCA_041546665.1 Spongiibacteraceae bacterium
CCTCAGACCTGCAACGTATTACACCGGGGCTGACCTTTACTTACACTTACGGCTACACCGTTATTTATATGCGGGGAGTTGGTACCGACGCGTTTCTGCCCAACGCTGACCCCAGTATTGCCACCTATATCGACGGCATCAATATTGGTCCCAGCCAGGGCAAGCAAGACACGCTGGGCCCGGTCAAGCGCGTGGAAGTCCTGAAGGGGCCTCAAGGCACCTTGTTTGGCCGCAACGCCACCGGGGGTGCGATCAATATCATTACCGAGGATCCCCCGGAGGAAATCACCGGCTATCTGAAAGCCGAGTTTGGTAACTACAACTCCGAGACCTACCAGGGCTATCTTGGGCTTCCCCTGGGAGATAGCCTGGGCGCAACAATTTCTCTGTTTAAAAGCGAACAGGATTTGTATGGCCGCAACGAACTCTACGGTGAACCCGGCCCCATGCGCGACGACTTTGCTGAAGGCGCCCGGGTAAAAGTACGCTGGGATGTTACCGACACCCTCAATCTGACCCTGATTGCCTCCTATAACAATCAGTTCACCAGTAATTCCCTGTCTCAGGAGAACACTCGCCCCGCTCCGCTTTTCGCCGCTGGGGTCGAGCCCGATGAGCCAGACCGCGTATGGCACAATGATCGCCTGGGCGGGAATTCCACACTAAACACTCTGTATGGCGGTATTATCGAGTGGCACCCAGGCCCACTGGACGTCAAATTTATCTACTCAGAGAATGACGCCGATGTCGACGAGGCCCACTACGACCTGGACTCCACCGCCCAGGAACAGGCCTATTTCTACAGCGCCGACCAGTTTAACTATCAGACCACTTACGAGCTGCAGTTCCTCTCTAACGAAGACAGTTGGCTGGCCGACGACCTAGAATGGGTTGCGGGTTACTACCGGCTTGAAGGTGAAGGCGGCTTCGGCAGTCTCTACCTGATGGTCAACCCGGTAGGCTTTGGCGCCAATATTATAGGTTTGCCGGATCTGCTTGAGCCCATTCTGGGGCCACTGGTTAACGCCACCCCCAATGTCGTGCTCGGCAATGGCGGTATTCTGACAACCGAGTCAGACTCGGTCTACGCTCAAACCACCTGGTTTGCCACTGACTGGTTGCATGTCACCGCGGGGGCTCGATACCAGGAGGAAGTGCGCGGCATTACCAACAGCTATCTCGATGTCGTCAGCCCAACCGCCGGCGAGCCGCCGAACGAGTACTTTAAGTCCGGCGATCAGTCACAGAATATTCGCGTGACCAATTTCTCGGCACCGGACCTTGAGGAAAAAACTGTATCGCCACGCCTGGCGATTCAGCTCTTCCCCACCGACAACATCCAGATTTTTGCCTCTGCACAACGCGGCTACAAAAGTCCGACTTACAATATCGTGAACTTCTTCACCGACCCCGACCCGGTAGAACGCGAAGAAGCAACCGCTTTTGAATTGGGCTTTAAATCGGATTTGTTCGACAACACGCTGCGTTTGAATGGCGCCTTGTTCAAGACCAATATCGAGGGCCTGCTGACCGCGATTGTTGCGATTCCTTCCGGCGGGATCGTCAGCTTCCGCAACGCCGGTGAAGCCGAGATCGAAGGTGCAGAGGTCGATTTCCAATGGCAGCCCATGCCTGATTGGAACCCGGGACTCGCTATTACGGGCGGTGCAACCTATCTCGATGCCTTCTACACCGATTACAAGGATGGCGCGGGCTTTGATGACGACACTGGCTTGTATTTTGGGGATGACGCACTCCTTGGGGTGGGTAGCCTGCTGGGGCCGAACGTACCGGATATAGCGAATACGCAGGCTCGCGATTTTTCCGGTAACCGCGTGGTGCGCACGCCACGATTTACCTCTACGCTGTCGCTGAACCAGTTTATTCACGCCGGTGACTTCGGCAATTTCGAAGTGGGAGTCGATTACTACTACAACAGTGGCTATAACACGACGCCGCAGAACTCGCCATTCTATGTGCAGGACCAGTACGAGCTCTGGGACGCGCGACTCAGCTACTTCTATGATCCGCTAGGCCTGCAGATCACCGCGTTTGTTAAAAACGCAAAGGACAAGGATTACTACCAAAGTATCCTGCAGCAGGACTTCGGCCGCACCGTCACCCTGGCGCCGCCGCGCCTGTATGGGGTAAGGCTTAAGTGGGATTTTGACGCCCTGCTGTAATGAGCATCATCTAAAACTAATACCGCAACAGGGCTTCCTGACTCAGACTGGCGAGCAGGCGCCCTTCGCGGTTGAAAATACGGCCATTCACCAAACCCCGCCCCTCATCGGCCCAGTGACTTTCCGTTCTGAACAACAACCATTCCTCGGTTCGCACCGAGCTGTGAAACCACATCGATTGATTCAGGGAAACCAGTGAGCGAGGGGCGCCTTCGCCCATATGTGTCGCAGCGATGGCACCGGGGAACCAGTAGTCTGACATAAACGCCAACAGCGCCCGCTGCACCCGGGGGTCGTCGACAGCACTGGCGGAGGGAATGCGAAACCAGTAGTCCCGCACTGCCCGGTCAGCTTCTTTAAAAAAGCCATCAGGATCAGTCAGGCGCAATTCAATAGCGTGGGACTTACTGAACATGGCGACCTGCCCCCGCGACAGACGATGGGCATTGAGCTCCGAAAAAGCCTTGAGATCAACCAGCGATTCAGGCTCAGGCGGTTGCCCAAAATCCGCGTATTGATGTGCAATACCCGACTCGGCATCGTGAAAGGAGCAGCTCGCTTCAAAAATCAGCCGCTCGCCTTGCAGCGCGCGAATGCGGCGGGTCGCGAAGCGCCGGCTATCACTTACCCGCTCAACCTGATATTCAATCGCTTCGCCAACATTGCCAGAGCGGATGAAGTAGCCAGTCAGAGTATGTGGCACCCAATCGGCAACGGTGCGCAGCGCCGCCGCCACGGCCTGGCCCAGAGCCTGGCCACCAAAGACCGCGCCCATGCCGTTATCGAGATTGTGCAGGGCGCGAAAGCGGTCCTCACCCAGTGGCTCCAACGCCATGATTTCCTGGGCATCAGGTATGTTTTCAGCTATCACGTTGAGTCTCACTATATCGGGCAGTCGCTGCTGCGCTTTTAAAAATGCGTAACAGCTTATTTGAGATCGCCGCGCAATGCCAAATTTTAAGGCGACTTTGACGTCTGAAGACTGCCAGGCCTTTGTGGGGCCGCTACGCGGCGGGCAGGCGCAGCAGAGCTTCCTGCATCACCGTGGCCAGCAGCCGACCCTCGCGGTTAAACATTTTCCCCTGAACCAGGCCTCTACCGTGGTTGGCCCAGTCGCTTTGCGTCTGGTAAAACACCCATTCATCGACCCGAACCGGCGCGTGAAACCACACCGAATGATTCAATGACAGGTACATCGGCTTGGGCTCCCGTGGGTGTGGTGAGCTCGCCGCGCCGGGAAACCAGTAATCGGAGAGCAGTGCCAGTAAGGCGCGGTGCTGACCCAAATCGTCTATCTCCTTTGCGCTGGGGATTCGCAACCAGTAATCCCTCGCAGCCTTGTCAGCAGGCTCAAAAAATTCGTCCGGATTGGTCAGACACATTTCCATCAGATCGGGCTTACTGAAAGTCTGTCGCTGCCGCTCAGTGAGGCGATGGGCGTTGGCCTTCGCAAAGCCTTCCAGGTTTAACAGCTCCTCGGGGAACGGCGGCGCGCCCATCTCGGCATATTCATGCTGCAGACCCACTTCATCCTTGTGAAAGGAACAAGTCAATTCAAAAATGCGGCGATCTCCCTGCATGGCCGCGACACGCCGGGCCGCAAAAC
>JBFEVY010000185.1:0-7092 GCA_041546665.1 Spongiibacteraceae bacterium
CCTTCACCTCGGGCAGCTCCTGATCTTCTTCCTTTTTACTTGCCGCAGGCGGCTGAACCCGCATAAAACCATCAAAGCGAACGACCCGACCACGGGTGCGCAATTCAAACTCTCCCGCCTTGACCGTAATCGAGGTACTGGTGAACTGCGCTGGCACCATCTGACAAGCCACAAATTGCCGCCAGATCAGCGTGTAAAGGCGCTCGGCGTCCCGCTCCATGCCAGACAGCTGGGTTGGCTCTACATTCACATCCGAGGGGCGAATCGCCTCGTGAGCTTCCTGCGCGCCCTCCTTACTGCTGTAGCTTTGCGGCGCTTCGGGTAGATAGCGATCGGAAAAATGTTCGCTGATGTAATCCCGGCACGCGGCGACGGCGTCCGCACTCAAGTTGGTAGAGTCGGTACGCATGTAGGTGATGTAGCCCGCTTCGTAAAGCCGCTGGGCCAACATCATGGTTTTCTTTACCCCAAACCCCAGACGGGTACTGGCCGCCTGCTGCAGAGTCGAGGTGATATAGGGTGCACCGGGACGGCTACTGGTAGGTTTGTCCTCCCGCGCAGCAACAGAAAATTGACTTTTTTCCAGCGCCGCAACAGCAGCCATCGCTTCCGATTCGTTGCCCGGCCGGAAATTCTCGCTGCCCTGCTTTTTAACTTCGAGGCGCAGCTTACCCGCCTGACCTTCGTTGTCAGTGTGAATCTGCCAGTATTCTTCAGGAATAAAGGCACGAATTTCCTTTTCCCGCTCAACAATCAGCCGCACCGCGACAGACTGAACCCGCCCGGCGGACAGGCCCCGGGCGATTTTTGCCCACAACAGGGGCGACACCATATAGCCGACAACGCGATCCAGAAAACGGCGTGCCTGCTGGGCATTCACCCGATCGATATCCAGCTCACCGGGGCGTTCAAAGGCCTCCGTTATGGCTTTGCGGGTAATCTCATTAAACACAACGCGCTTGTAACGGCTGTCATCACCACCAATGGCTTCTCGCAGATGCCAGGCAATCGCCTCTCCCTCGCGGTCAAGGTCCGTCGCGAGATAGACGGTATCCGCCTGGCTGGCGAGTTTCTTTAGTTCACTGACAACCTTTTCTTTGCCCGGGAGGATTTCATAGCGCGCCTTCCAGCCATGCTCCGGGTCGATACCCATGCGGGCAATCAGTTGTTCTTTGGCCTTCTTTTTCTTGTGCCGCTCCTTTTCCTCTGGCGACATCTTGCGCGTCAGCGCTGCAGCCTTGGCCCGCTCTTTGGGATCGACCTTACTGGTGCCACCACTGGTAGGCAGATCACGAATGTGGCCTATGCTGGATTTCACAATAAAATCCGAGCCGAGATACTTATTGATGGTTTTCGCCTTGGCGGGCGACTCCACAATTACCAGCGATTTAGCCATAGGTCCCTTTGCATTGAGCGTGAATATTTACCGTCCAGACGACGGAGAGGCGACATATATAAGTGTTCACTTTCACAGGGTCAAGGGTAACGATCCCTCATTGCGACATTTTATTTTTATGCTAGCGATTCCTGCCCGGGTTCGATCAGCTCAAAGCGCGGTAGTTTTTTTCCTTTAAATTCAACATCTTCGACAAACATCTCAAAGGGTCTTACCCACAGTTCTCCCGCCCCATACAAGGGCCGATAAATTACCACCGCCTCTTCGGTCTCACTGTGCCAGCCCACACCATAGACCTGATACTCCCCGCCCTTGTAGTGGCGATACCGGCCCAACGTCAGTGACGGCAATGTCTTTTCAAGACTCAAGTTTCAATCCCTCTCTCAAATTTTTAAGACCCTCGGCGAGCTTTTCCACCGTTTCAACTTCCGCCGCCCTTTCGCGCCAGTAAATATTCAAACTGTGACCCTGGCACTCCAGCATTGTGGAATCAGCCGGCCAGCAGTCACTGTGGTACTTAATGGCCTCCACAACTTCCTGCGCGGGAAGCGGGCTGTCATCGTCACCATCGTATACCGACTGATTAAACCAATATCGCCACGGTGTGGGAGCATTGCGGGTCACCAACGGCAGCGTGTAGCAAAGCCCCGGCCTGGGTTCTTCTTTCCGCACAATCTGCCGCCGAGTCTGGGGCAGATCAACAACTTTCACCACCAGACCACAGCGTCTGGCGTGATCACGGATACGGCTTTGTCGCATTTGTTGCGGTGTAGGCAGTATCCACATCAACGGCGCCAGCATAAAGCCAATCACCCCCACCGCTATTAGCCATTTCATATCTGTTCGTCCCGGATCAAACCCAATTAAAAATGATCTCAATCAGCCAAATAGCAAGTAAACACCTGTTCAGGCTGGACAGCCGCCGCGCTTTATACCTTAATAACCAAAAGATGGAGCTGGAGCGAAATATGCCTAATTACAAACGTATTCTTGTTGCTGTCGATCTCTCCGATGAAGCCACGCCAGTGCTTGAGCGCGCCCGCGGAATGGCCCAGCAGCACAATGCAGAACTGCACCTCGTACACGTTGTTGAACCACTCAGCCTAGCTTATGGCGGCGATATCCCGATGGATTTTTCCGGCATTCAGGAGCAGTTGCAACAACAGTCTGAACAAAGCCTGGCCGAGCACGGCGAACGCTACGGCGTCCCGGAGGCCAACCGTCACCTGCTGGTCGGTCGCCCCGAAGGGCAAATTCACGAGCTCAGTGAGAAGCTGGATGTCGACCTGGTTATTGTCGGCAGCCACGGGCGCAAAGGGCTCGCCCTGCTACTAGGATCCACCGCCAATGCCGTACTGCACGGTGCAAAATGCGATGTACTGGCGGTGCGTGTCGGCTGAGCCCTAGTCCGCCAGCTCCAGCCAGCGCTCCATACACGCATCGAGCTCTTCCTGAAGGCTGGCCAAACGCTGAAGTGTTTCTGACACCTTGGCCTCATCCCCCTGATAAAAAGCAGGGTCGGAGCTTACTTCGGTAAGCTCCTCTAGTTCGCTCTCCAGCGCTTCTATTTTTCCCGGCAGGTTATCCAGCTCACGCTGATCCTTGTAGCTCAGCTTGCGTTTCTGCGCAGCCGGAGCGGCCGCTTTCGGCTTGGCAGTGTTGCTGCCGCCATCACCCGTCGTCGTAGAAGCGGGCTCAACAACGGGCTTACCGGCAGCTGCACCAGCACGACGAGCCTGATAGGCTGCCACCTCCCGGTAGCCCCCGATATGCTCGGAAATTACGCCGCCGCCCTCAAAGAGCAGGCAACTGCTGGCCACCTCGTCGACAAAGGCCCGGTCGTGACTGACCAGCAAAACGGTGCCATCAAATTCGACCAGCAGATTCTCCAGCAACTCCAGGGTTTCCATATCCAGGTCGTTGGTCGGTTCGTCCATCACCAAGAGATTGGCAGGCTGGGTAAACAGACAAGCGAGTTGCACCCGCGCCCGCTCGCCCCCTGACAACACCCCAAAGCGGCTCCGGGCGCGTTCTGGTGTAAACAGAAAATCTCCCAGGTAACTCATGATATGGCGGTCTTTACCGTTGATTGTGACGGTATCACTGCCCTGCCCGACAATATCGACAACGCGCTGTTCTTCATCCAGACGGTCGCGCAACTGATCGAAATATGCCACCTGCAAGTTTGTACCAATTTTGATGGTGCCACTATCGGCCTCAAGCTCACCGAGAATCAGCTTCAACAGGGTTGTTTTGCCAACCCCGTTGGGCCCGATAAAGGCCAGTTTGTCACCACGGCACACCAGCAGCGACAAATCGTTAATGAGGTCCTTACCACCGATGCTGTAGCTGACATTTTTCAGCTCGGCGACGATCTTGCCGCTGCGCTCGCCCTGATTGCCGTCCAGACGGGCAACCCCCTGCCGTTCGTTGCGTTGTGAACGCTCCTGACGCATCGCCTTAAGCGCCCTGACCCGCCCCTCGTTACGGGTTCGACGCGCCTTAATTCCCTGTCGAATCCACGCTTCCTCCTGGGCGAGGCGCTTGTCAAACAAGGCATTTTGTTCCGCCTCGACCTCCCAGTCATGAGCGCGGCGCTCCAGAAAGGTACTGTAATTACAGTCGTAATTTTTTAGCTTGCCCCGGTCGAGGTCGACAATGCGATTGGCCAGCGATTCGATCAGCGCCCGGTCGTGGGTGACAAACAGCACGCAGCCAGGAAAATCGCGAATACACTGCTCTAACCAGAGAATACCGCCGAGATCCAGGTGGTTGGTCGGCTCGTCGAGCAGCAGAATATCGGGGTCGGTTACCAACGCCCTTGCCAGCGACACCCGCCGTAACCAGCCGCCAGAGAGGCTGCCGATGCGTGCATCGGCATCGAGCCCCAAGCGCGAAAGAATAGATTCAATCCGTTGCTGAAACCGCCAGCCGTCAACCGCTTCGATCCGCCGCTGCAGATCCTCCAGTTCGCGCAAGTCATCCAGTTCCGAATGGGTAAGCTCGTGATAACGGCGCAAATCCTCGCCAACGTCGGCAAGCCCACCGGCAACTACTTCGAAAATGCTGGCATCGTCAGCGGCAAAATCCAGGTTCTGTTCCATTCTCGCAATGCAGAGTCCGGGCTGACGCCAGATTTCCCCGGCATCCGGCATGCTCGACCCGTCAATCATCTTCAACAGCGTCGATTTGCCACTGCCATTGCGTCCCAGCAGGCACACCCGATCTCCCCTATCCAGCTGCAATTCTGCATTATCGAACACAATTTGCTCGCCAATACTGTGCTGAAGTTGAGTCGCTCGAAGCAAGGGCATATAGTGGTTCCAATATGTAATTAAAGGCCGCCCGTTAGCGGTCGCAATGAGTTTTGAGGTGCAAGCGATGACATGCCGCAAACAGCGCATCTGCAACAATCGCCTACTGTGCGGGTTGATATTTCTTCTCGCCCAGCTGAGCGGCCATGTCCAGGCGGAAACGCCCCTGGACAAGCAGCGCGCAGTATACAGCGAAGCCATGGAAGAGATAAGGCAGGGAAAAGTCGAAAACGCTGAAGCGGCCATCCCCCAGCTCCACGACTATATTCTGTTTCCGTATCTGGAGCTCGAACTGCTCAAGGCCCAGATTGACTCGCTTTCCAGCAGAACCATCGACGTTTACCTGAACGAATACCGCAATACTGTCGTCGGCGCGAGGATTGAACGGGCCTGGCTATTGAAGCTCAAGCGGCACAAGGAATGGGCTGAATTTCTGCACTATGCGGGGGATAAGCCCCCCCGCAATATGCGCTGCGAATACATCACTGCTCTGCAGGCTACCGACCAGGGCGCGCTTGCCGAACAAGAGACGGAGAAACTTTGGCTGACCGGCTACTCGCTGCCTGATAGTTGCGACGCCTTGTTAAATAGCTGGCTGCACCGCCAATCTCCCGAACAGCTTGCAGACCTACACTGGCGCCGCGCCGCGCTCGCGATAGAACAAGGCCAGCACAAACTTGCGAAGTATTTACTCAAAAAAGTCCCTGACACCGAGCCGCTGCAGCAGCTACTGAGCAAACCGGAAACCCTTTACAAAGCCGGGTTTGCTCTGGAGGTTAATGACTTCAACCGCCAGCTGGTAATGCTCACCCTGAAACGTCTGGCCGCGGATGATTTCGAATCGAGCAATACACTCTGGCACCAGCTGGACCGGCGTTTTCAGTTTACTGCGAAAGAGAATTACGCCCTGCGCGACAGCTTTGCCCGTCAGTATATCGCCGGTAGCGCCGACGACGCGCGGGACTGGATCAATGCCAACGACCCTAACTTTGAGGATCCCTACCTCACCGAGTGGCGGGTAAGACTCGCCCTGCGCGACCAGGACTGGGCCGCCGCACAGCAGTTTATCAAGGCATTACCCGAGGACTACCAGGACAAGCCAGATTGGCAGTATTGGTGGGCACGCGCAGATATGGAAAAGAACCAGGCGCTCACCGATGAGGCCCAGGCAATTCTGCGTCAAATGGCTACCGAGCGCGGCTATTACAGCTTTCTCGCCGCCGACATGCTGAATCAGGAATACCGGTTGGGCGAAAAACGCAATCTCAAACCCGAGCTGATTGCGGAAGTCGAACAGCGCACAGCAATTCAGCGCGCCAAGGAGCTGCATTGGCACCGCGACTTCAGCGCCGCAAAATCGGAGTGGCGCAGCGCAATCTACAGTCTTAGCAAGGAAGAACAGATCGCGGCGGCGCAGCTGGCCTTAAACTGGGGCTGGTCGCACACCGCAGTTGCGACGGCGATTCGCGCCGGGGAATGGGACGACCTCGTACTGCGCTTTCCACTGGCGTTTTATTCCACATTTGACGAGAACGCCAAATCCCAGAATATCGACCTGAAATGGGTTTACGCCATTGCCCGTCAGGAAAGTGCGTTTGCTGAAGACGCTCGCTCCCGGGTTGGCGCCCGGGGCGTAATGCAACTCATGCCGGGAACAGCGAAAACCATTTCCCGCCAAATGAATCGCAGTGCACCCAGCAATGACGATCTGGAAACCGCCGAATTAAACATCGAAATGGGCACCTTTTATCTGGCCCAGCTTTTAGAGGAATTTGGCGGCAATCGCATCCTTGCGACCGCCGCCTATAACGCCGGCCCCAATCGGGTAAAACGCGTCCTGAGTCGCCAGCAGGAGCAAATGCCGGCAGATATCTGGGTTGAAAACCTGCCCTATGGCGAGACCCGAAATTACATCAAGAACGTGATGGCCTTCAGCGTGGTTTACGGTATCAAACTAAAGCTGGCTAAACCCATTTTGGCCAGCCACGAGCGGCACATCACCCCGCTGCAGGAAATTAATACGCCGTAGAGATTAGCCATGATAACTGGCGCCCCGCACTGGGCGTCCGCCACTCGGCTCGCTTAGTCCAGCACCTCGACGGGCATTCCATTGCGTAAGGGAATATCTTCCAGCGTGCGGCCATTGCGCGCACGCACGAGTGCATTCTGACCGAAGTAAACCTGGCCGTCCTCACCGGTACAGTATTTTCTGAGCGTGCGAAACACCTCGGCCTCACGCTCGCCACTGTGCGGGTTAATCGTCGGAATGACACAGCGCGAACAGGGTTTTACCAACTCCAGTTCCAGGTCACCGATACCTAGCTTTCGCCAGGCCATTTCGGCGAAGGCGCCGGCACCACTCACGACAATATTCGGACGAAA
>JBFEVY010000236.1:0-5695 GCA_041546665.1 Spongiibacteraceae bacterium
ACACCGGAGTCCTCGTGCGGAGGCTTTGTGAGGACGGGGTGGTGGACGCCGCGACCGTGCGTCAGCTTAGCCTGAGCCCGCCGCGTGTCGGAAACCGCCAGCAGCACCCATTGAACTACCTGGCGGCGCAAAAGCTCGCCGATGCGCGGCGGCCGGGCAAGTTGTTGAATATGGACAATCTTCTGGAGTGGCTGGGCGGGCAAACCGGAATGGCGTCGCGCCGTATTGATCCCCTGAAGGTGGATGTGCCGGCGGTAACAGCCGTGATGTCCTTTGCCTTTGCGCAGAGTCACCGCATTTTGGCCCTGGAGGTTAAGGCGGACGAAGTGGTGATCGCCTGTGCCGAGCCTTTCGTGCTCGGTTGGGAAAAAACGCTTCAGCAGGTCACCAAGAAGCCCCTGCGTCGGGTGCTGGCGGACCCCGAGGATATCGACCGCTATACCGTCGAATTCTACAGTCTTGCGAAATCGGTGCGCGGGGCAAGTGATGGCGGCACGGTGGGCGCTCCAAGAAGCGGTGCGAACCTGGAACAGTTGCTCGAGATCAGTCAGCAGAAAGATCTCGACGCCAACGACGGTCATGTGGTCAATATTGTCGACTGGCTGTTGCAGTATGCCTACGACCAGCGGGCCAGTGATATTCATATTGAGCCCCGCCGCGAGCAGGGCAATGTGCGGTTTCGGATCGATGGTCTGCTGTACACGGTCTATCAGCTACCTGCGGCGGTGCTGACCGCAGTGGTGAGTCGCCTGAAAATCCTCGGACGGATGGATGTGGCTGAAAAACGACGCCCCCAGGATGGTCGCCTGAAGACCAAGAACCCCGCCGGGGAAGAAATAGAATTGCGCCTCTCGACGCTGCCGACGGCCTTTGGCGAAAAGCTTGTGATGCGGATTTTTGACCCCGAGGTGTTGTTGCGCAGCTTTGACCAGTTGGGGCTGCGCAACGAGGATTTGCAGCGCTGGAAGCGCATGATCGGTGCCCCCCACGGCATTGTTCTGGTGACTGGCCCGACGGGCTCAGGCAAGACCACGACCCTGTACTCCAGCCTTAAGCAGATCGCCAGTGAAGAGGTCAATGTCTGTACCATTGAAGATCCGATTGAGATGGTTGAGGACAGTTTTAACCAGATGCAGGTGCAGGCAAATATCAAGCTGGACTTTGCCAGTGGTGTGCGGGCGCTGCTGCGGCAGGACCCGGATATCATCATGATCGGCGAAATTCGCGACAGAGAAACCGCAGAAATGGCGGTGCAGGCGGCATTGACCGGGCACCTGGTCATCTCGACCCTGCACACCAATGACGCGCCCTCGGCGGTGACCCGGCTATTGGAACTGGGGATTCCCGCCTACCTGATACGCGCGACCCTGCTCGGGGTGATGGCGCAGCGCCTGGTGCGCAGTCTGTGTCCGCATTGCAAGGCGCCTCAGCCGGTTTCCGAGCTGGCCGACAGCGGCTTCAGCGATACCTGGGCGGCACTTGTGTCACCCTGGAAATTGGCAGTTCCCGGCGAAGTTCAGCACGCGCCGGGGTGCCTTGAGTGTCGCAATACCGGTTACCAGGGGCGGCAAGGGATCTATGAGATTTTGGCTGTGGAAGGCGATGTTCAGGCCGCCATTCAAGATGATGTGGCACTGGACAAGTTGCGTCTTGTTGCGATGAAAAACGGCATGCACACGCTGCGCCTGGCTGGCGCTCGCAAGGTGGCGGCGGGTGAAACCTCGATTGCGGAAGTGCTACGGGTAGTGCCTCCGCAGGTATAAGTGGAAAAAATATGACTTTGAATACCTCAGATCAGCAGGGCGGTTTTCCGTCGTTGTTGATTGCCAATGCCGAGTTGCCAACGCTACTCGGTGAAAATCTGGAGCAGCGCTGGCAGGCGCTGCTTGAGCACTGCGGTGAGCACGCCGACTGGTATTGCGCGCTGCTCGCTTCGGGGCGGCGCCAGCAGTGGCTGCGCTTGATCGCTTGTAGTCCCGTGGTTATGGATTATGCACGGCGTTATCCCGCCTTTCTTCCCCAGCTCGATCAGGCGGGGTTGCTGGGAGAGGAGGCGCTGACCGAGGCAGCTCTGAATCTTGAATTGAAAGACAGGGTGGCGAGCTGTGGTAATGCGGATGAGTTGGCGTCGGTGTTGCGGTGCTTTCGCATCAAGCACTGGATGGGCATTGTCTGGCGCGACCTCAATCGCCAGGCTTGCGTGGAAGAGACAACCCGAGATTTGTCACTGTTGGCTGAGGTGTGTGTCCAGCAGGCCCTGGATTTTCTTCATGCCCAGCTTTGTGCTGAATGGGGGACGCCTTACTCCGCCGAGGGAGAGGCCCAGCAGCTGGTAGTGATTGCGATGGGAAAACTGGGGGCCAGGGAGCTGAACCTGTCCTCTGATGTTGACCTGATTTTTACCTATCCTGAGTCGGGTGTTACCGAAGGCGGCCCGCGCAGTGTCGACAACCAGCAGTTTTTTATTCGGCTCGGCCAGCGTCTGATCAAAGCCCTGGATGCGCGCACCATTGACGGTTTTGTTTTTCGGGTGGATATGCGCCTGCGGCCTTATGGACAGAGCGGGCCATTGGCGGCCAGTTTTGATGCGCTTGAGGAGTACTACCAGGATCAGGGCCGCGATTGGGAGCGTTATGCCTTGATCAAGGCGCACTGTATTGCTGGTGATAGGGAGCGAGGCGAAGAGCTGATGAGTCGCCTGCGCCCCTTTGTTTATCGTCGCTATCTGGATTTCTCGGCTATCGAGTCGATGCGCGATATGAAGGCCATGATTCAGCGAGAGGTGTTGCGGCGCAATCTTCAGGACAATATCAAGCTGGGTTCCGGCGGCATCCGCGAGGTTGAGTTTGTCGCCCAATGTTTCCAGCTGATTCGCGGTGGACAGGAACCGGCACTGCAGGCTCGCAGCCTGCAAACCGTGTTGGATGAACTGCGGGATCTTGAATACCTGCCGGCCCCGGTGGTTGAGGAGCTGCGCAGTGCTTACCGTTTTTTGCGCGATGTAGAGCACGGTATTCAGGCCTGGCGTGAGGAGCAAACCCAGCAGTTGCCCACCGCCGCAGAGCCGCAGGCCGCCTTGGCGTATGTGATGGGTTTTGAGGATTGGGCGTCGTTTTGCAGCTGTCTGGAAGCGCATCGGCAGCGCGTCGCCGCGCATTTTGCCAATATCATAGCGCCCCCTGAGGGCGAGCATGGTGCCGGCCCTCAGCGCCATGAGCGCTGGCAGGCGTTGTTGGACGACCTCGACCCGGAGCGGCTAGCGGCCGGTCTGGAAGCGGCGGGCTTTAATGAGGCGGGCGAGGCGGGGCGTAGGCTCGCTCTGTTGCTGGACGGTGGTGCGGTCAAACGCATGCAGAGCTCGGGTCGCGAGCGTCTCGATGATTTTCTGCCTGAGCTGTTAGAGGCGTTGTGTGGCGTCGATAACCCTTCCGAAACGCTGATTCGCCTTATTCCACTGCTGGAATCGGTACTGCGGCGCACGGCCTATCTGGTACTGCTGCTGGAGAATCCCCAAGCACTCGAACACTTGGTGAGGCTGTGTGATGCCAGCCCCTGGGTAGCGCGCCAGCTGAGTGCGCATCCGGCGTTGCTCGATGAACTGCTGGATGCCCGCAGCCTGTTTTCTGTTCCTGACAAAGACGGTCTGCGTAGTGAGCTGCGTCAGCGCCTGCTGCGCATCGCGGAAGATGATCTGGAAGCCCAGATGGAGGCGCTGCGGTATTTCCGGCTTGCTCACGTGTTGCGGGTTGCTGCTTCAGAAATCAGTGGCAGTCTGCCGCTGATGAAAGTCAGTGATTACTTAACGTATATCGCCGAGGTTGTCATTGAGGCGGTGTTCGATATTGCGTGGCAAAACCTCGTTGAGAAACACGGTGAGTTTGTCGGAGTGGAGGACGGGCGTCGCCACTTTGTGATTCTGGGCTATGGCAAATTGGGCGGGATCGAGCTCAGCTACGGTTCTGATCTCGATCTGGTGTTTCTCCACGACCTTCCTGCGGGCAGCTACACCGATGGCGAGCGGGCGCTCGACGGCAGTGTGTTTTTTACCCGACTCGGTCAACGCATTATCCATATTCTCACCGCGCACACCCGTCTCGGCAGCCTGTATGAGGCGGATATGCGGCTGCGGCCCTCAGGTAATTCCGGTCTGTTGGTGAGCTCGTTTGCCGCCTTTGAGGAATACCAGCGCAATAAGGCTTGGACCTGGGAACACCAGGCCTTGGTGCGAGCCCGGGTGGTGGCGGGGGATGCGGTGTTGGCCGCGCGTTTTGAGGCGCTGCGCACGACGCTGCTTTGCCAACCCAGAGATGTCAGCGCATTGCGCGGTGAAGTCGTTGAGATGCGCAATAAGATGCGCTCCCATTTACTGCCCAAGGCGGCCGCTGGCGAAAATATCCCCTTATTTGATTTGAAACAGGGTGAGGGAGGTATCGTTGACATCGAATTTATGGTGCAATATGCCGTTTTAGCCTGGTCGCATCAGCACCCGCCGCTGGCTCACTACACTGACAATATCCGCATTCTTGAATCGCTCCAGCTACAAGGCCTGGTTAGCGCCGAGGACGCCGAAACCCTGACCGAGGCTTATAAAGTTTTTCGCAGTCAGGCGCATCGCCTCAGTTTACAAGAGCAGAAGGGACGCGTGGCCGACTCCGAGTTGGCGGCGGAGCGACGGGCGGTAGAAACGTGCTGGCAACAGATGATGTTAATTGATGAATTGGAAGGTTGAGGAGTGGATTCATGATGTCCATGGCTGATCGCGATGGTCTGATCTGGTTTGACGGAGAGTTGGTTCCCTGGCGCGATGCCCAGGTGCATGTCTTAACCCACACGCTGCATTACGGCATGGGGGTGTTTGAGGGTGTGCGGGCCTACAAAACGGCGGATCGCGGTACCTGTATTTTTCGCCTGAATGAGCACACTGATCGCTTGTTCCGTTCGGCGCATATTATGAATATGAAGATGCCTTTCGATAAGGCAGAAATTAATGAAGCGCAGCGTCTGGTGGTGCGGGAAAACAATCTTGACGAGGCTTATCTACGGCCGATGGTTTTTCTGGGCTCAGAGGGCATGGGCCTGCGCGCAGATAATCTGCGTACCCACGTGATTGTTGCCGCCTGGGATTGGCCGAGCTACATGAGCCCAGAGGCTCGTGACAAGGGCATCAAGGTGCGTTGCTCGTCCTATACCCGCCATCACGTGAATATTTCCATGTGTAAGGCCAAGGCTAACGGCCACTACATCAACTCGATGCTGGCGCTGCGTGAGGCTCTGGACAGTGGTTGTGAAGAGGCGCTGTTGCTGGATCCCGAGGGCTATGTTGCCGAGGGCAGTGTCGAGAACATTTTTGTGGTCCGCGACGGCAAGCTGTATACGCCGGAGCTGACTAGCTGTCTCGACGGGATTACCCGCAACACCATCTTTGCGTTCTGTGAGGAGATGGGTGTCGAAGTGATTGAGAAACGGATTTCGCGCGATGAGGTCTATATCGCGGATGAGGCCTTCTTTACCGGCACGGCGGCGGAAGTACTGCCGATTCGTGAGCTGGACGGACGCACCATCGGCAGCGGCGTTCGTGGCCCGATTACCACTGAATTGCAAACGCGCTACTTCGATCAGGTGAAGGGGCGTCGCGAGCAGTTTCCCGAGTGGTTGTCGCCAGTGGCGTAATACCCTGGGCGGCATCGCCATGATG
>JBFEVY010000266.1:0-5070 GCA_041546665.1 Spongiibacteraceae bacterium
AAGGCAAGTCCCTCTCAATTGCCATTGTTAGGCGTAGATTCACCACCTTCATAAACTAAATAGTCCAACACAATCGATGGCCCCCTGTTTGGGTACTTACACAACAAATCTACTTCTTCGCAATCAACCTTAAATCCGCCATACCTAAATTCCAGCGATTTCATGCAGGCTGACATATCGCCAAGCTCGGGAAATTTTTCTCGTAGAGCACAATAAAAAGCAACCCCAAGTAATTCTTTGCTTTCAAAATATCTGACCAACCCTAATGATTTGGCATGTTTAGAAAACTCGTCATACAAGATACCTAACCCGGAAAGCCCAGTTCTGGAATACGATTCATCCCTCCTAACCATTAAATCAACTGACTCAAGACCCATATGATTGCCATATTTTCTAACTAGCGAAAATATCTGTTGAGAGACTTCGTTTCCCCTTTGTGTCCCCCTTAGGCTATTCCCGAGCAATACACCTTCTTCCAATATTATATTAATAGATTTACTGCTTATTGTTTCTGGAAAATAGCTTTCTTCAGACGCAAGAACTAATGCTTCAAGTTTTTCAAACCTTTCCATTAGCGAGCTAACACCAGGAGAATTCAACAATCTTTTGTACTCGCGAAGTGACTTTCTATCTATTACGTCGGCGTGCGACATTTTATGATGTTTGTCACATAGCAAGATCAGATTCTCTATTCTATTGTCTTCTCTATTTCCGTTGATATGATGAATTTCTAGATATGTGTGTTCAGCACAATTCTTAATTGCACATTCATGCCCTGACTCTACTTTTACTGATCTTTCAATATCAGCAGGAATGCGCGGCCTAGAATTTTCATATTTTCGATCAGACACCAAATCTCCTCAAACGCCTAACATTTGTATAACAAGCGCACTCGGTTTGTCAGGCGCACCTCACCCCTAAGACGCTCACATCTCATTGATTTATCTAAATTAAACACGAAATACATACTTAGCCGCGTTTTGGGAAAGCGTGCGTGCCGTATATATCGCTGGGGAGGGGTCTATATGCATTACCTCATAATCCTTATGTAGTTGTTTTCCATAGCCATCTTCCTAAATCACTATGGGAAACCGTGCATCCATTACCAACAAACCGAGCATAAATCCAAGCCGCGAAAAAATATACTGTATAAACAACCAGCATCAGATATCCTTAGCAGAGTCGGAACGGGTCACTTATTGGCAACAGGCCCGGCCTAGAATGGCGGTTGGGGCATTCATCACCTGAGATGAGCGAGCCGACACAAGATGGAATTCGGCAAATTCAAAAACTGACAACTAGACATTGTGAAACGCCACCTACCGTGTATGATTTCGCGATAGCAAAAAACTATTATATAAAGGCACCTATAAAAATAGTGATTTTCGCGCTTTGGCCGAGGGGCGCGCACAGCGACAGGCGCATACGCTGATATATGTGACTGAGCGAGTACGACCCCACCGCCGCCAATGTGTTAAAAGTGCATTTTTCGAGGCGCCCATAAAACAGCATCAACCGGATAACCATGACTCTCACGGAACTGCGTTACATCATCGCCCTTGCCGATACCGGACACTTCGGCAAGGCCGCAGAAAAATGCTTTGTCAGCCAACCAACCCTCAGTGTGGCGATTAAAAAGCTGGAAGAGGAGCTCGGTGTCACGCTGTTTGAACGGGCCCGCAGCCTGGTGCGCACTACCCCCATCGGCAGTCAGATTGTTGATCAAGCCAAGTCGGTGATGGAGCAGAGCAGTCGTATTCGGGAGATTGCCAACCAGGGCAAAGACCCCCTCGGCACTCCGCTCTCGGTTGGCGCCATTCACACCGTTGGGCCCTATCTGTTCCCGCGCTGCATCCCCATTATTCGCGAGAACGCGCCCAATATGCCGCTGTATATCGAAGAGAATATGACGGCGGTACTGCGCGAGCGCCTGCGCGCCTCGCGTCTGGATGCGATTATTATCGCCCTGCCCTTTACCGAGCCCGAAGTGGTCACCCAGGTACTTTACGAGGAGCCCTTCGTGGTATTGCTGCCGAGTGATCACCCTCTGGCTGCGAAGAAGGCGATCAGTCATGAGGAGCTGGCCAGGGAAAACGTCTTATTGCTTGGCGAAGGCCACTGCTTTCGCGATCAGGTGCTCGACGCCTGCCCCGGCCTGCGTCAGAGTTTTGCCAATGGCGACCAGCATCTGCAATCGGTCGTGGAAGGCAGTTCGCTGGAAACCCTGAAACATATGGTGGTATCAAAACTTGGCGTTACCGTGCTGCCCATGTCAGCGGCCCAAATCGCCCCCTACGGCGATGGCGTTCTCTGCACCCGCCCCTTTACCGACCCCGCGCCGAGCCGCACGGTTGCGCTGGCCTGGCGCGCCAGTTTTCCCCGCCACCAGGCTATCGACATTATCAGCCAGGCCATTAAAGCGGCGGCGCCGGTTTCTGCAGATACTCACTAGCGCAGCGTCGACTCAATGAGCGATCACCTGGATCAAATCAGTGTCAGTACGCTTAAAGGCGTCGGCCCGCGGCTGCAGGAAAAGCTGGCTCAGCTCAGCATCTACACCGTGCAGGATCTGCTGTTTCACCTGCCACTGCGCTACCAGGATCGAACCCGTATTACCCCTATAGGTGCAGTCCGCCTGGGCAGCGATGTGGTGATTGAAGGCAAGGTGCTCGCGGCGGATATTGTGTTTGGCCGGCGCCGCAGTCTGGTCTGCCGGCTGCAGGATGGCAGTGGCACCACCACTCTGCGTTTTTTTCATTTTAGCGGCGCGCAAAAGCAACAGCTTTGCCCCGGCGCCCGACTGCGCTGTTTTGGCGAAGCCCGCCGTGGCAGCGCCGGCTTGGAGTTTTACCACCCGGAATACCAGATTATTACCGGCGATGACGCCGTTGCCGTTGAAGAGCGACTGACCCCGGTCTACCCGAGTAGTGAGGGCTTACACCAGGCCAGTTGGCGGAAACTCTGCGACCAGGCGATTGCACTGCTAGCGCAGCATTCGGTTCGCGAATGGCTCCCTGCTGCGCTGTTGCCCCAGCAGATCAGTGGGCACTGGACCCTGGCCGACGCGCTGCGGTATTTGCACCACCCGCCGGTAGACGCCTCGCTGACCCAGTTGCAGGAGGGCCGTCACCCCAGTCAACGCCGGCTGGCCTTTGAGGAACTCCTCGCTCACAACCTGGCACTGCAAAACCTGCGCGAAGAGATGCGCCGCTTTGCTGCACCCAGTCTGGATGGCCCGGAGGATATCGAAGCGCAATTCCTCGACAATCTCGGCTTTTCATTGACCGGCGCCCAGCGCCGGGTCAGCGATGAAATCGCCGCTGACCTGCGTCGTCATCAGCCCATGCTGCGCTTGGTACAAGGGGACGTCGGCAGCGGCAAAACCGCTGTTGCCGCGATTGCCGCGCTGCGCGCAGTCGCCAGCGGTTATCAGGTTGCGATTATGGCGCCGACGGAAATTCTCGCCGAGCAACACTATCAAAGCTTTAGCGACTGGTTGGCGCCGCTTGGCCTGCGGGTGGCCTGGCTCAGCGGCAAACAGAAAGGCAAGACCAGACAAGCACAGCTTCTCGCGGTAGCCGAACACCAGGCCCACATTGTGGTGGGCACCCACGCGCTGTTTCAAGACGAGGTGGAGTTTGCCCGCCTGGGTCTGGTCATTGTCGACGAGCAACACCGCTTCGGCGTGCACCAGCGCCTGGCCTTAAAGCAAAAAGCCGAGGCCAAGGTTGGCCAACCCCACCAACTGATCATGACCGCCACCCCCAGTCCCCGCACCCTGGCGATGACGGCCTACGCCGATCTGGACAGCTCCATCATCGACGAACTGCCGCCGGGGCGCAGCCCGGTGAATACCGTGGTACTGGCCAACAACCGCCGCGAACAAGTGATCGAACGGCTCAGGGCGGTGTGCATGAGCGGCCAACAGGCCTACTGGGTGTGCACCTTGATTGAAGAATCCGACAAACTGCAGGCCCAGGCTGCCGAAGCCAGCTGGGCACTGCTGCGCGAGGCCCTGCCCGAACTTTCCGTAGCGCTGGTACACGGGCGCATGAAACCCGCAGAAAAAGCCGAGGTGATGGCGGGCTTTAAAGCCGGTGAGATCAATCTGCTGGTTGCGACCACAGTGATCGAAGTCGGCGTGGATGTGCCCAACGCCAGTTTGATGATTATTGAAAACGCCGAGCGCCTCGGCCTGGCCCAGCTCCACCAGCTCCGCGGCCGGGTTGGCCGCGGGCATCTGCAAAGTCACTGCGTGCTGTTGTATCAGACGCCACTGTCGCGCAACGGCCGCCAGCGCCTTTCGGCATTGCGCGACAGCAACGACGGCTTTGTAATTGCGGAGCAGGACTTGAAACTGCGCGGCCCCGGTGAAGTCCTCGGCACCCGCCAGACCGGGCTGAGGAGCTTTCGCCTCGCCGATCTGGAGCGGGACGAGGACTTACTGGACACCGCCCGCGACGCTGCCAATGCGCTGCGCGAGCATTACTCTGAGCACTGCCAACCGCTGATTCAGCGCTGGCTGGCTGACCGGACGCTGTATGCTTCCGTTTAAGTTTGCCTAGGGCCTATTGACACTATTTAAACAGGCCCTAGGAATACGCTTTACGCTAAATCGGCAACAAATCCAGAATCAAGTCCAGCACGGGAATACCCAATCCCGAACCAGGCAATTGCGGCAAGCCACTATCACTCCCCATCATACCCTCAATATACGCCGAGCTGATCGATTCACCCTCGCGGGCAAAATTAGCCAAATTCGGGAAAAGACTGGGCATTTCAGCATCATCAACGCCGAACCAGCTGCACAGCGTCGCGAGGTACTGATCCACAGCAATTGTCGGAATCATCCGACCCTTCTGACCCGTATCACTATCTCCGCCCAATCTGAGATCTGGCATTTCACCAAACAGCTTGCCCCCGTTTACCGCGCCACCCACTATCAAATTGTGACCGGCCCAGGCGTGGTCAGTCCCATCGCCGTTATTTCCCAACGAACGAGCAAAGTCAGACATAGTGCACAGAGCCACTTGTTCGCCCAAGCCTAGATAGTCGACTGCCTTTTGAAAG
>JBFEVY010000048.1:0-14936 GCA_041546665.1 Spongiibacteraceae bacterium
ATTTGGGGTTGCTGGCTAGAGCAGTCGCATAGACAGGTCTATGGCACGCGCGTGCTTGGTTAGCCCGCCGATTGAGATATAGTCCACACCCGTTTCGGCGATGGGGGCCAGCGTGGTTTTGTCGACATTACCGGACGCTTCGAGTTTAGCGCGCCCCGCGGTGAGTGAGACCCCTTCGCGCATTTGGTCCAGAGTGAAGTTGTCAAGCATGATGATATCGGCGCCGGCGCTGAGTGCTTGTTCCAGTTCGTTCAGGTTTTCAGTTTCGACCTCGACCGGTTTGCCGGGGGCAATGCTATGGGCGGTACTTACAGCTTTGGCGATACCGCCGCACGCAGCGATATGGTTTTCCTTAATAAGGAAGGCGTCGTAGAGGCCAATGCGATGGTTGTAACAACCGCCACAGGTCACCGCGTATTTTTGTGCGGTGCGCAGTCCGGGGATAGTTTTGCGGGTGTCGAGCAGTTTTACCTGTGTATGGGATACCAGGTCGGCATACTCCCTGCAGGTGGTAGCGGTACCGGAGAGTAGCTGTAAAAAGTTGAGTGCGCTGCGCTCACCCGTCAGGAGCGCACGGGAGGGGCCGGTGATTTCAAACAGCGTGCTGTTGGCTTCGACCTTATCGCCGTCCCGGACATGCCATTGAATTGTGACGCTGGTCTCAATTTGTTTAAATACCTCTGTCACCCAGTCGATGCCGCAAATCACCGCGGACTCGCGGCAGATGACGCGTCCGGACGAGGTCTGAGACTCTGGAATGAGCATGGCGGTAATATCACCGTCGCCGACGTCTTCCGCGAGAGAAAGCTTAACTGATTGAATTAAATCGTTTTTTGTGGTGCTATTCATACTTGTGTCATAGACTTCGGTTGGTTTCTTTGCGACGCAATTCTATCAGTGATTACGTGCTTGCGGCGACTGTTCGGGAGCAATTGCTGTAACAAGGTGGGTAACTTTACGTAGTTACCTCGAGCGGGGGGATAAGTAGGCTGCCAAGGTAAGGGAGTGTGGTCGGGATGATGTGTTTTGTCATGAACTTCACGCACAATCGCTCATCGCGTTTTACCTTTGGTGGTCGAGAGGTACACGAAAACTTGACTGCTAAGGCGCATAGCGGCTCTAATGTGCTGTAATCTGGAGATTATTGCGCTTTTTAGCACTGAGGAAAGACGAATGCTGGTGCAAACCATGCAGGTTTGTAAATGGCATTCCAGCCAGTGTTTGTACATATGGATATGGGGGAAAAAGGGGATTTTGGCGCGGTTATCGTTTGCGTAAGCTGTTTTCAGAAGTAGGGAAACGCGGGTCGCTATAGATAGTCACTTTCGGCGCCACGGGTAAAAACTTTAGAGTTATTGGCAAAATGGTTGATGATTATCAGAAAGTAGTGGATCTCCGGTCACGGAGAGCGAGCACTGAGGCAGTGGTGATACCGCCTGCCATGGGGGCGCTACGTGATAAGGTTCAATTTTATCTGGCGAATGAACTCAGCCGGTTGCTGGACGACGTCGACGATACCCTGTTTGAGCTTGCGGACGAAGCAAGTACCCCTAAAGAGCAACACATCTATTTCGATTCGATGCGGGAAATTCGGGTCAATCGCCAAACCATAGAACAAGAATTCAATCGGGTGCTCGACGAAGATATTCGTCATGCGGTATCCGGTCGGTCGTCTTCTGCTTTGGAGATGGGCCGGGCAAAACTACAGCTTCTTGAGTCCGATGCACTTGAGGAGCTGGTTGCTATTGAAGGCATGGGCAAAAAGGCCGAACGCCGGTTCCTCAAAGAGATTTGGGTGCTATGTGCTGCACTGCAGCAACTCACCTCCGGCCCCGTCGTTGCCGCCGCAGAACTGCCATTTGGGCCCCAAAAAATTGCCAAGGCCCTCGGTCGAGCCTGTCGGGATCTTCAAATCGACATCAAGGCGCGCCTTGTTTTATTTAAGCTTTTTGATACCCGCATTCTTGAGAAATACGACGCTCTGTTCCAGGCACTGGTTCCTGTGCTGGAGAGCCAGGGCCTGAACCTGGATGCGTTGGCCAAGCGCGATGGTCAGCACGATGAGGCTGAACATGCTGACCGTACTCAGGGGGCTTCTGATGAGCAGTCAGGCGCGTCGGCACCTCCCAGTGCCAGTGCGCTGGTTTCACGCCTGATTGAGGCAATAGATGGCGTGATTGCGAGTGGCGTGGCGAGCGGCGATGGCCGTCCGGCCGCGCTATCAAAGCCTTCTTTCATGGTTGCTCTGCAGGATATGCAGCGGGCTCAGTATTCCCACTTTTCCAGCCCGGAAGCCGCGAACGAAAAGGACTACGGCCTCAGGGAATTTACCGAGGAGTTGGTGAGCCGGCTCCAGAAAGTGGGTAGAGTCGGTGGCTCGGATGCATCGGCGCTGACGATGGATCGCGATATTGATACGATCAATTTTGTCGGTACCCTGTTTCAGTACATGCTGGACGGCGATGGATTGTCCGAGCCGCTGAAGGCGCTGGTTGCTCGTCTGCAGATTCCGATCCTGAAAACCGCGATGCTGGACAAGAATTTCTTCAGCCATGAGGAACACCCGGCGCGCAAATTGTTGAGTGCGCTTGTTAGCGCAGGTATTGGCTGGTCGCCTGTCGGCGCTGTGGACAAGGATCCCCTGTTTCGCAAAGTCGAAGAAGTCGTGATGCGCGTATTGAGCGATTTCAACGTCGATACGCAAATCTTTTCCGATGTATACCAGGAGTTTGCCCAGTTTCAGGAGAAGGCCCTGCGCCGCGCTGAATTGCTGGCCAAGCGCACGGTAGATGCGGAGGGTGGTAGAGCTACGGCGGAAACCGCGCGGGGATACGTTACCGCGTTACTGGATCAAAAGCTTGAAGATGGCAGTGCCCCTGTGGTGGTGGCGAAAATCCTGCGCGAAGGGTGGAGTAAGGTTCTGTTTCTGAGCTATGTTCAGCATGGTCCGGAAAGTGAGCGCTTCCATGAAGATGCCAGCTTTGTTGACCGCCTGTTGTGGAGCATCGCACCCTCTGATGATCCGGGGCATCGCAGCGAGCTGATTTCCGCGCTGCCGCTGCTGGTTGAGACATTGCGTCTGGGCTTTAACCGCGTGTCACTCAGTGGCTACGAAACCAAGCGATGGTTTGAACAATTGGAGCGTTTGCACCTCGCGAAGTTGAGTCGCAAAGCTCAGCTTGAAGACAATCGTGTCGAGAGCAGTGAAACGGCCTCGGAAGGGCCTTCTGCTTCGCTGGAAGAACTGGATAAGAGTCTGGCATCGCTGGATAAGCCAGAGGACGATGCGACGGTTCAGCGCCATTCTGTACCGCTGGATCGGCATTCTCCGACAACAGCCGTCAATGATGCGGTTCAGGATGGCCGCGTCGATTCCCTGCGCGTTGGCAACTGGGTCGATTTTCGCCAACAAGACGGCAAAATGATGCGCTGCCGCCTGGCTGCGGTTATCAATGGTATTGGAAAATACATCTTCGTGAACCGAGCGGGCATCAAAGTCGCCGAATTCAATCGCGACGGTCTGCGGGCGGCGCTCGAAGATGGCAGCTTAATGCTGATCGAAGAAGAAAAGCTGTTTGATCGCGCTTTAGAATCGGTGATCAGCAACCTCCGCGATATGAAAGACAAGCCACTGGACTAGCTCCTCCAGGATCGAAGGGGCGGTTCGGTGGCTCTGATGCCGCTCTTCTCTCTTTTGTGGCTTTGTCAGTCTCACAGGTCTTTCTCTCCCTGGCATGCGATCTGCGCTTTAGCTTATTGCTGGGGTATGTCCGTCTATTCCATTTCTGCGTGACAGGGCCTAGACTTCTTTAGACGTTTCTCCCGCGATTTTTGCTTATGTACGCAGTCAATGAACAAGGGTGGCTCGAAGGCGTCGAGCATTGTCCTTCCCCGAATTTTAATGAGCGCCCGGATGATATCGCGGTCGATTTGCTCGTTATTCACAGTATCAGCCTGCCCGCCGGGTGTTTTGGCACGCCACATGTGCGAGAGCTATTTTGTAACACCCTCGATTGTAGTATTGATCCCACGTTTTCCTCGCTTCGGGGGCTGCAGGTGTCCGCCCACTTGTTTATCGACCGGGAAGGCCGCACAACGCAATTTGTGTCCCTGAATAAACGCGCTTGGCACGCCGGTATTTCCTGTTTTGAAGGTCGGGAGAACTGCAATGATTTCAGTATCGGGATTGAGCTTGAGGGCGATGAGCAGACGCCCTATACCGCTCTTCAGTATCAGGAGTTGCAACTGGTGACGCGGAGTGTGCAATGCTACTATCCAGCGATTTCCTCGGGGCGAATTGTTGGGCATAGCGATGTTGCGCCGGGGCGTAAAACTGACCCCGGCCCGGCGTTTGACTGGGCCTATTATAAAAAGGTAGTTAACTAACTATGGAATTTATCGCGATTCTAATCGCCTGGGCCGCTGTACAATTTTGGGGGAGCGGCGGGGTAATCCAGCAGGATGAGTGGTATCGCCAATTCCGGGGATGGCTGGGGGCCTTGTCCAGTCCGTCTCTTCGGCTTGGGTTGGCCATTGTGCTTCCCGCTGCCCTGCTGGCATTGATCCTCCAGTTATTCCATGGCGTGGTTTTCGGGCTGCCTGAGTTGCTGATTAGCGTGGTTATCTTGTTGTATAGCCTGGGGCGCGGTGATTTTCAGATTCAGCTGCGTCTCTACCTGAATAGTTGGCTGCGTGGGGACCTTGAGGGAGCCTACCGTCACGGACAAAGTTTTAGCGCAGAGCTGTGTGAATCCGGTGCCGACAATGTGCTGGAATTACACAATAGTGTACGCAGAGCGGTCCTGTATCAGGGCTTTGAGCGCTGGTTTGCGGTGGTGTTCTGGTTCTTTTTGCTGGGGCCGGTTGCTGCGCTGGTGTACCGACTGTTGTTCATCTTGGCAAAGGATAGTCAAACCGCTCAGGCGGAGCGGGATCAGGCGAATACCTTGTTGTTTTACCTGGAGTGGCTGCCCGTTCGCCTATTGGGCCTGGCATTTGGCCTGGTCGGCTATTTTGAAGGGTGTTTTGCTTCACTTCGTCATCAGGGCAACAATACTGCACCGGCGATTGAATTATTGGATGAGTTGGCCAAGGGAGCGCTGCCATCTTATGTGCAAGAGGGGCAGGTTGATGGCGAACAGTTCGTCAAATCGGCGGCTGAAGAACTCTCGGCGATTCAGCACCTGCTGTCCCGCAGTCTGGTGTGCTGGATTTCCGTGATTGCCATTGCGCAACTGTTCTGATGGCCTATCGCCGTGCGAATTGGAATTGATCTGGGCGGTACTAAAATCTCCGGAATTCTGTTGTCCGATTCGGGTCAAGAGGTGGTTCGCGAGCGGGTCGCAACACCAGTAGGGCCCTACGGTGACATCGTCAATGCCGTCGCTGAGCTCGTTGAAACGCTGCAGGCACAGGCGCGTGATGTCGGTACTCAGGCGCGCTGCCCTGTGGGGGTTGGAACTCCCGGTGCCGTTTCTCCCGCGAGTGGAGTGATGAAAAACTGCAATACGACCCGCCTGAATGGTCGCGCCTTGTTAGAGGATCTGACCCAGCGCCTGGCGTATGCCCCGAAGCTAGCCAACGACGCCAATTGTTTTGCCTTGTCTGAGGCGGTTGACGGCGCTGGTGCGGGGAAGGGTTGCGTATTCGGTGTGATATTGGGGACCGGGGTCGGGGGCGGCATTGCCATCAACCAGCGGGTACTCACCGGGCCAAATGCTATCGCGGGTGAGTGGGGCCACAACCCCATGCCAGGCGCGACAGAGCAGCGCCCCTGCTACTGTGGGCGCGAGGACTGCATTGAGACCTATCTGTGTGGCAATGGGCTGTCGCAGTCTTATTTTGAGCAATCTGGACTGCGTTTACGCGCTGAAGAGGTGGTAGCGCGGGTTGGCAGCGATCCTACTGCAGAGTCAGTTCTGGAACGCTACTGTCAGCAATTGGCTGCGGCGCTTGGCGGGGTAATCAATATTCTCGATCCGGACGTGATCGTACTTGGGGGAGGCCTGTCCAAGATCGCCGCGTTATATGATCGGGTGCCCAAATATCTGGCGGGCACCGTCTTTAGCGACGTGGTAATGACCCCGATATTGCCGCCGGTATTCGGCGACGACAGCGGTGTGCGCGGCGCCGCGTGGCTATAGGGCGCTGACTAGCGCTGGTCTGCCGGTAGCCACAGGACTTCCTGGCCACCGTTGCGGCGGGCGAGTAGTCTTGCCATCACAAACAAAAAATCCGATAGGCGGTTGAGGTATTTGCCGCTGCTCTCGGTCAATTCTTCATCTCGCCGCAAGCTGATCAGGCAACGCTCGGCGCGCCGACATACCGCGCGAGCGGTGTGGCAAATGGCGGCGGGGCGACTTCCCCCCGGCAAAATAAAATTCTTCAGCGGAGGAAGATCCTCATTTAACGCATCAAGCTCGTTCTCAAGTTCGCCGACGCGATTGGCATCCAGCAGCGTATAGCCCGGCACCGCCAGTTCTCCTCCCAGGTCAAACAGGTCGTGCTGAATGCGCGACAGCAGGGCAGTGTAGGCATCGTCGTCGGGCAGTTCCGCCAGCAACAGGCCAACATGGGAATTTAGCTCGTCGACGGTGCCAATGGCCTCCATTCGAATATGGTCTTTGGCGATACGGCTGCCGTCGCCGAGGCCTGTAGTGCCGTCGTCGCCGGTGCGGGTGTAGATCTTTGACAGGCGATGTCCCATATTTCCCTCTATTCTGTTTCGTCTAGTAGAATACGGCGCCTACTATACGTGATCTTGGTACGACGTGATATTGGTTCGCGGAGTTACCGGCACTGGGGAGTCTTGTAGTGCTAGAGTTGTATCTCGGCGGCGCGCGGTCTGGCAAAAGTCGTTTGGCAGAACAGCGGGTGCTGGCCTCCGGTTTGGCGCGGATATACGTCGCAACGGCAACCGCTGAAGACGATGAGATGGCGGCGCGAATCATGCATCATCAACAAAGTCGCGGCTCAGACGAATGGCTAACCCTTGAAGCGCCCAGTAATTTGGCGGCGGTGTTGCGGCGCGAGGCCGATGATTCACGCTGTATACTTGTCGATTGCCTTACCCTGTGGCTCAGTAACTGTTTGCTCAATGAAGCTAGCGTGTCGTGGGAGCAAGAGCGAGAGGCATTGCTGAATGCATTGCCTGACTTGCCGGGAACAATCATTCTGGTGAGTAACGAGGTCGGGCAGGGTATCGTGCCGATGGGGGCGTTGAGCAGGCGTTTTGTCGATGAATCCGGGCGTCTGCATCAGGCAATTGCACAGCTTGCAGACAGAGTCGTCTTCGTGACTGCGGGGCTGGAGCAGACCCTGAAAGGCGGGGTGTAAACACATAATGGAAGGAATTGAACGTGTCACAGTGGTATGAAGAATCGGCACCAGAAGCGGATGAGGAGTGCCGTGCAGCGGCATTGCAGCGCCAGGACAGTTTAACCAAACCTCGGGGCTCGCTGGGTAAGCTGGAAGCGGCGGCAGTGCAGCTTGCCGCTGTGCAGCGCACTGCGCGGCCGGTGGTCGATAAGCCTTTAATCGTTGTCTTTGCCGGGGATCACGGTGTAACCGTTGAGGATGTGTCCGCCTATCCGCAAAGTGTCACGGCGGAGATGATTCGCAATTTTTCCCAGGGTGGTGCGGCCATCAGCGTGTTGTCCCGATCAATGGGCGTGGATTTTAAAGTCGTGAATGCCGGAACGGTATATGCCCTTGAGGATTTGCCGAACGTCGTTGACTGTCGCGTAGCGGCGGGCACCCAGAATATGTGTGTCACCGAGGCGATGAGCCTGGAACAATGCGAAGAGGCCCTGATTGTTGGCCGCAATACCATTGACGAGGCAGGGGAGATCAATGTGTTCGTCGGTGGTGAAATGGGCATTGGTAACAGCACTTCTGCCGCGGCCTTGGCGGTGGCGCATACGCGCCTGTCGGCAACGGCAATGGTCGGGCGTGGCACCGGTATCAATGACCAGATGCTGGCCAAGAAATCCGCAGTGGTGACCCGGGCCTTATCGCGCCACCTCCCGCACATGAAAAACGGCATTGAGGTTCTACGCCGCATTGGTGGCTTTGAAATCGCCGCGCTGGCCGGGGCATACATCCGGGCTGCGCAAAAGGGAATCGCCGTACTGGTTGATGGTTATATCTGTACTGCTGCGGCGATGTCTGCAGTGCGGATTAATCCCAGCATCCGTCCCTGGTTATTTTTCTCACACAGCTCTGCTGAGCCCGGCCACAGCCGTTTGCTTGCCAAGATGGAGGCCGAGCCGCTGCTGAATCTCGATATGCGTTTGGGTGAGGGCAGTGGCGCTGCGTTGGCGTTGCCGATTCTGCAGGCGGCTTGTCGCTTACACAATGAAATGGCCAGTTTTGATGATGCCGGCGTAAGCCGCGGTACCGATTGACGGGTTGGAGAAGCTAAATTGTGGCAATAACAGTAACGAAGGTCGACCTTCTCCGACACGGAGCCTGTGAAGGCGGGGAAATATTCCGTGGCAGCACCGATGTCGCACTCAGTGAGCTTGGCTGGCAACAGATGCGCGAAAAGACGGCCTCAATCAAGGATGCCGCCTGGGATCAGATCATCAGCTCTCCGCTGCAGCGTTGCCAAACCTTCGCCCGGGAGCTCTCGGAAAAAACTGAGGTTCCAATGCAGCTCAATCCTGAGTTCCGGGAAATGCACTTTGGTGACTGGGAGGGCTTGCCCCACGCGGAGGCTCGGCAGCGTTATCCTGAACAATGGCGGGCATTCTGGGAGTCGCCTGCAGAAGCGTCACCGCCCAACGGCGAGGCGATGCCTGATTTCTGTTTGCGCGTTACCGAGGCCCTTGACCAACTTGTCGCTGAACGAAGTGGTGAGTCGCTGTTATTAGTCGTTCACGGGGCGGTGATTCGGGTCATGATCTGTCATTGGCTGGGTATGCCAATGGGGGCCATGACACGCTTATCGGTTCCCTATGCGGGGCTGAGCCGTTTCGAAATCTATCACCAGGATGGCCGCAAGCCCTGGGTGCAATTGCACCAGCACGGCTAGGCCGCCCACAGGGGGCTTAGCCTTCGCTGCTGACGTAGGGGTTGTTGAGGCGCCACAGTTCAAAGCCGCCATCCATGCTGTAGACCTCGGTAAAGTCTTTCTCAACAAAAAAATGCGCGGCGCTCTGGCTGCTGTTACCGTGATAACAATAAACGATCAGGGGCTGATCCGGATCGCATTGTTCAATAAAAGCCTGCAGATTGTGGTTGCTGAGGTGTACCGCGCCGGCGATATGTCCCGCTTGATAGGATTGCTCGTCACGGATATCCGCCAGTTGACAATTTGGTTCGGAAATCAGGGCTTTGGCCTGCTCCACAGAAATACGTTTGAATTCCGGCATAATGCTCGCACAGTAATAAAAATGGAGGGTTAGTGTAAACCCGATGACAGACCGATCAAAATCCAAATTGCAGCCAAAACGCGGCGGCAAATTCTCGGTGCTTCAACGTTTTGCCAGTCTGAATCATGCGTTGGCGGGATTGTTGGTGTTGATAGAAGAGCAACACAATGCGCGTGTCCATGTTGCCGCGGCATTGATTGTGGTGACTCTGGGGTTGTTGACGGGCCTGGTGAGCATTGAGTGGATACTGGTATTTGTGGCCATTGGCCTGGTGTTTATGGCGGAGGCCTTTAACAGTGCTCTGGAGTATCTCGCTGATGCGGCGGTCCCCGAGCATCACGAGCTGATTCGCAAAGCCAAGGACGTCTCGGCGGCGGCGGTATTAATGGCCGCCGGCCTCGCCGTGATTATCGGCGTGTGGGCGTTTATCCCGTAGGGCCTCAGCACGCTGAGGCGCGATAAGCTTAGACCTGTTCCGCCGCTGGCAGGGGCTTGTGGCGACCTTCTTTAAAGTTTTTCAAATCATCCAGTATCACGTACAGCGACGGAATCAGCAGCAGAGTAATCACTGTTGCAAAGATGATCCCGAAGCCCAGCGAAATGGCCATGGGAATTACAAATTGCGCCTGGGCGCTGGTTTCCAGCAGCATTGGCAGGAGTCCGACAAAGGTGGTCAATGACGTCAGCAAAATCGCCCGGAAACGGACGCAGCCGGAGTCGATTACCGCGTCGCGCAGGCGTTCGCCGCGGGCAATGGCGGAGTTGATGAAATCCACCATGATCAGGCTGTCGTTCACCACAACGCCAGAGAGGGCGATAACACCAAAGAAAGACATCATGCTAAAGGCCATGCCCAGCACTATATGGCCAACCACGGCGCCGATGATGCCGAAGGGAATGACCCCCATGATAATGATGGGCTGCAGGTAGGATTTCAGCGGAATCGCGAGCAGACCGTAAATGCCGAACAGGGCGAGGGCAAAGCCGACCGCGAGGCTGAAGAGCATGATGCCGGTTTCTTCACTTTCACCGGAAAGCTGAATTTTCACCGTGGGGTACTGCTCTTCAAAGCGGGTTTTCGTGGCGGCAAGAATATCGTTTAGCACCTTCTGTGGTTCCGCAACGGCTTTGTCCACCTCGGCGGTAACGGTGATAGAACGCTCGCCATCGATACGGGTCAGCTTGCTGTAGTTGGGTTCGATATTCAGCCTGGCGACGCTGTCCAGGGGAATAAAGTCATTGTTCGGGGAGCGAATATACATATTCTGCAGGTCGGAGGTGGCCTCGCGCTCGTCCCGTGGAAAGCGCACCATCACCTTCACTTCGTCGTTGCCCCGTTGTATGCGTTGAGCCTCGGCGCCGTAAAAGGCATCGCGAACCTGACGCCCGAGTAGTGAAGACGACAGCCCTAATAGTTCAGCGCTGGGTTTGATTTCCAGTACGATCTCATCGCGGTGGGTGTTGGCACCGTTGCGAATATCGAAGACCCCTTTGTACTGGCGAAGCATGGTTTGCAACTCGCGCGCGGCGCCTTCCAGTTGCTCGTTGTTGCTGGCACTTAACTTCAATGACACGGCGGGGCCGCCGCCGTCGTTAGATACATCGACGGAGAGGATTTTTGCTCCGGGAATCGCGCCGATCTGTTCTCGCCACAGGCGTGCGATTTCCTTACCCTCAATCGCGCGGTCTTCGGACTTACTCAGCTCCACCATAATGCTGGTATTGAGATCGTTGTGCGCGATGGCGAGGGTGTGCTTAATCAGCTTCTGCTTGCCGGTCACGCCGCTGCGCTCGAGGTTCTCTGCGACTTCGTCGAGGGCGTCGGCCATCTGCTGATAAGCCCGCCGGGTTTGTTCGGCGGGCGTGCCTTCAACCATTTCCACATTGGCTTGCAGGAAGTCGCCGGGCATCTCCGGAATCAGCACATAGCGAATGACGCCACCGGCGATAAGGCCCAGAGTGACCACCAGCAAGCCGATAAATACAGCGCTGGTGACATAGCGCTGAGCAATCGCACGTATTAGAAAGGGCCGGTAGTAACTGGCAACAAAGCGATCCATATGGTGATTGAAATACTGTGGAATCTTGTCCAGGCGTTGCCAGATTTTGCCTTCCCCGGGTTTGCTGTGTACCAAGTGTGCCGGCAGAATCCATTTCGATTCAATCAGTGAAAAAGTCAGACAGCCGGTTACGACCCAGCCGCATGCGGCGGGAAACACCGCAAAAATACCGCTGGCAAACATGGTGGGGGCAAAGGCGACAATCGTGGTTAACACCCCAAATGTTGCCGGTGTTGCAACGCGCAACGCGCCCCGAATAACGCTCTCTTCAGAATGGCCGTAGCGTTGCGCCTCTGAATAAGTACTCTCGCCTATGATGATCGCGTCATCCACGACAATACCCAAGACCAGAATAAAGCCAAACAGGCTGATCATATTCAGGCTGACATCGGCGGCGGGGAGAATGGCGAAGGTGCCAAGAAAACACACGGGCAGGCCTAGCATGACCCAGAAAGCCAGCTTGATATTCAGGAACATTGCCAGAATCACAAACACCAGCAGCGCACCCATGCCCAGGTTACTGAGCATCATGTCCATCCGGCCCTTGAGGTAGTAGGTGACGTCGGCCCAGGTGTCGAGCTCTACCCCGTTGGGCAGGGTTTGCTGCTTCTTCTCAACATAGTCGTAAACCGCTTCGGCGACCGTAATGTAATCCTGTGAGCCCACCGCGAAGATTTCGAGGTTAATACTGGGTTTTTTGTCAAACAGAGCGAAGCCTTCTTTTTCCTCAAAGCCGTCGCGAATCTCGGCTACGTCGGCCAGCGTCAATCGCGTGCCGTCCGGGTAGCTGATTAACACGACTTTTTCGAATTCGTGCTGGCGGCGTGCTTGACCGCGGGTCTTCAGCAGTATGTCACCGGTTTCCGTTTTGATGCTGCCGCCGGGAATGTCCAGTGACGAACGGCGGATCGCATCGGCCACTTCACTCAGCGTTAAACCGTATTTCAGGAGGCGGTACTCGGGGATTTCAATGCTGATTTCGTACTCGCGGGCGCCGCGAATATTCACATACGAGATATCTGAGTTTTGCAGCATTTCGAGCTTGATTTGTTCCGCCAGCGCTTTGCGGCTCGCTTCGTCGATGTTCCCGCTCACCTGCAGGTTCATCACGTGGTTGCGGAATTCGACGCGCTTGATGATCGGGCGCTCGACTTCGGCGGGGAAGCTGGTAATGGCGTCCACCGCGCTTTTGATTTCATCGAGCACGACATTGATATCGTATTCGGAGAAGACCTCAACCTTGACCGACGCCAGCGACTCATCGGCGGTCGATTCCACGGTGTCGATGGAGTCAATATCCTTTAACGCCTCCTCAATCTTCAGAATGATGCCGTTCTCGACCTCCTCGGGGGTCGCACCCGGGTAGGGAACGGTGATCTGGATAATATTGAGTTCGAGGTCTGGTTGCAGGGTACGCTGAATACTCATTGCCGAGCCTATGCCGACGAACATAATCACCAGCATCATCAAATTGGCGGCAACAGGGTTGCGTGCGAACCAGGCGATAACGCCGGTTTTGGTATCAATCTGCTCCGGGATAGTCATGAGGTTGCGCCGCTGCCAGTATCAATCGAGCTGTTGTTAAGGCGACTGGGAGACGCGGTGGCGGTGGTCTCGGTGGTTTGCTCCTGGTGCAAACTGCTGGTAAGGCGGCTGGTATTGATCTCGACGCTGGTTCCGGCAACCGCATTGGGAATGGTCGACAGGCAGATTCGGTCACCCTCCACCAAACCGTCATGAATGTAGACGTAGTCGCCTTCGGTTTTCAGCACTTCCACATAGCGGTTGCTCAGTTGCTGCTGTTGGTCGATCACCCAAACCTGATTGCCGGTGCGCAGGATATGGCGTGGCAGAGCGATTAGATCAGACATTTTTCTGCCGGCAATTTTGGCTTTAACGAAACTGCCCGCCAGCAAAGGTTGGCCGGGAGTGTTCAGACGGTAGGGGTCCTGCACTTCAGCGACCACAAACAAGACCCGGCTGCGGGTATCGAGCACGCCTTCAGTGCGAACAATCTTGGCTTTCCAGCGATCACCCAGATCGTTCTCCAGTTCCACCGCAGGTGTTCTGTCGGGGTGGCGGCTATCGGGCAATTCCAGATACGGCAAACGGTCAGCGGGAATTGGCAGGCGGATTTCCGCGCGATCAACTGCAAAAATCTGGCCGACCTGGCTGCCGGTAGGAACGAACTGACCGAGGTCTACCTGGCGGGCCTTGATTAAGCCTGTGTAAGGGGCGCGGATACGGGTTCTCGCCAGGTTGATTTTCGCTTGTTGGCGATCCGCTTCAGCGGATTCGAGGCGGGCTTCTGCTTCTGCGAGCTGGGGCTTGCGCAGCGCCAGCGCCAGTGCTTCCCGGCTGCTGTATTTGCGCGGGTATTTCATCAAATCATCCCGGGCGACCCGGGCGCGACCTTTTTCCTGAACCAGGGCGCTGCGCGCAGTGGCCACCGCGGTTTCCGCCCGTTTGAGTTCCGCGCGGTAGATGCGGTCATCAATGGTCAGCAACAGGCTACCTGCCTCGACCAGGCCACCTGTTTCAAACTGCGGTGCCACCTCCATAACCTTACCTGACACTTCGGACACCAGATTTGTTTGCGTGCTGGGTTCGACATTGCCCTGGGAAAAAACCGGAATGCTCAGGGTCTCTTTATCGGCGACGGCAACGTCCACGATAAGATTCTGGCGTTTGATCTCCACGGTGTCTGGTGGAGACTTCATCAGGAACAGAAGCACCGCCAGAACGATAGAAGCGGCCATTATTGAAAGGGCAGTTACGGCCTGTTTGGGAAGTTTGACCACGGTTTGAGTCTCAAAAGCTGTTGTTCACTGTATCTATCGGGCCGGACATGTCAGTCGCGGAGGTCCTGGTGTTATTCCAGGGGCTTTTGTTCTATCCGGCTCGCAGTGCCTACAGTGGCGACGTGTGCCGGATTGTAGCGTTTTTAAGGCGTCGTCTGTGTGACAACTTGTTAATACGTATAGTGCCGTATTGTTCGATGAAAAAAAACGCCACAGGCCCCATTACGGGGCCTGCAAGACGGTGTGATTATTCACCGATGGTCAGAGCGGGGGCCCAGTCAAGCCATTCCGACTTTACCTTTTCCTGAAGCGGGAAGCGCGCGCCACTTTCTACGCGCTGGTTGTCGTCTTCCGGTGTGGCAAAGGCAATCCCCCCTTCCAGCAGGGATTCCACGGATTTGCTGCGAATACTGGTGCCCTGGAACAGGCTGAATTCGATATCAATGCCTGAGGAGTTCCAGAAGCGACTGCCGATAGTGCCCTTGTTCCACAGGGCGCTGAGGATCCACCATCGTCGCGAGCTGCGCGGCTTTCGAGACCGAGGCCGTGCGCAGGCACCTGGACGGTCATTTCGCCGACATGCTGGTTGCCGTCGAGCAGCACCCCGTGATGCTCGCCTACCTCGACAACCTTCGCTCGATGGGTCCCAACTCGAAGGCCGCACGCCGACGGGGCGCACGCGGCCTGAACGAGAATCTGGC
>JBFEVY010000167.1:0-7900 GCA_041546665.1 Spongiibacteraceae bacterium
ATTCGGCTATCATTTTGCGCGGCCTATAACTATCATTTTGCGCGGCGAGCGCTGTGCCTGGCCAGCCGGGAAATTAGAGAGGTATAAGAAATGCATAAAAATAAGGATACGCGGAGCCACTCTGGCTCGGCAGGTGCGCCCAAGGTAGCGTGCGTCGGCAGGGAAGAGACTGATGAAAAACTACGATCTGGTGGTAATAGGCAGCGGCCCGGGTGGCCAGCGCGCGGCGATACAGAGCGCGAAGATTGGTAAACGTGTCGCGATCATCGAAAAACAGGAGATCGTTGGTGGGGTAACGGCCCGTACCGGCACCATTCCCAGCAAAACCCTGCGCGAGGCCGTTTTGTACCTCAGTGGCTGGAAACAGAAGGGCATCTATGGGCGGGGCTACAAGCTCAAAGATGATATCACCGTGGAGGACTTGCTCTACCGTCTCAACCGCACCGTTACCCAACAGATCGAAATTATTCGCCACCAATTGGAGCGCAACGGGGTCACTGTGATCAATGGCAGTGCGTCCTTTGTGGATTCGCACACCCTGCGCGTGGTGGACAGTGGCGACAAGGAGTCGCTGATCAGCGCCGATAAAATTGTTATTGCTACCGGCACCAGCCCGAAGCGACCGGGCAATATTCCCTTTGATGATGTCTCGATTATCGACAGCGACGGCATCCTGCAGATTGATAGACTGCCGCGCACGCTCACTGTGATTGGTGCGGGGGTGATCGGGGTGGAATACGCCACTATTTTTAGCGCGCTGGACACCAAGGTCACCATTGTCGATGGCCGCAAATCCATTCTCGGTTTTGTCGACGAAGATATTGTGGACGAGTTCAAGCACGACCTGCGGGCCAGAGGGATCACCCTACGCCTGGGGGAAAGTCTGGAATCGGTGACCCGGAGCGACGACGGCAAAGCGGTGATTCAGCTGCAAAGCGGCAAGCGCATTATCAGCGACCTGGTGATGGTGGCGGCGGGCCGGGTGGGGGGAACTGAAAAACTCAATCTGGAAGCCGCCGGTGTGGCCACCGACGAGCAGAAGCGCCTGACCGTGAACGAACACTACCAGACCTCGGTAGAGCACATTTACGCGGTGGGGGATGTGATCGGCTTTCCGGCGCTGGCCTCCACCTCGGCGGAGCAGGGGCGCTCAGCGGCTTGTCACGCCTTTGATATTGAATGCCAGAGTTATCCCGAACTGTTTCCCTTTGGCATTTACGCGGTGCCGGAAATCAGCATGGTGGGAAAAACCGAACAGCAACTGCAGGACGAGGGGGTGCCCTATGAGACCGGCGTTGCCCGGTTGAGGGAAATTGCCCGCGGGCAGATTCAAGGTGGCGCCGACGGCATGCTGAAACTGCTCTTCCACCTGGAAACCAAGAAACTGCTCGGTGTGCATATTGTGGGAGAGGGGGCGACCGAGCTGGTCCATATCGGTCAGGCGGTAATCGCCCTTGGCGGTGGCCTGGATTACCTGATTGGCACTGTATTCAATTATCCGACCTTTGCCGAGGCCTACAAAGTGGCGGCGCTGGATACCTATAACCGCCTGCAGTAGCGCGGATTTCCGTTACGAGCTGGCGGCCGCCACGCGGAGCGATCGCCAGCTCGCTTTGCCTTAACGTTCCGCCGCTCGGGCGGCGAGATAGTCCTTTATGTCATCCAGAGTCACGCTGCCGCGCTGCGCCTGATCGATTTCCTCAAACTTGCGCGCCACAAAACGCATGCCGCCCGCTTTGGCTTCCTCGGCGGTGAGCTTGCCGTCGCCATTGCTGTCTGACTCGGTAAAGCGCTCGGTAAGTTTCTGGTTGAGTTTTTCCTGGCGGCTGGTGTCGTCGCCCGCGTGGGCGTTTATCGCAACAAGATTTGCGGCCAGCAGAAAGGCAATGGAAGTGGTGAGTTTTGCAGTTTTCATTTTGAGCTCCTTGTGGGTTTGCTTGCTGAATTAACGTGTGGGACAGGCTATCTCGGCGCCACTGGCGTCGAAGCAGGTCGCGGTGTGAGTTACGCCGCTGTCCTTGTTGTACTGGGTGTTGCCTTGATAGCTATTACCGGTCTGGGCATTGGTCATCGTGGTGTCGCGGTTCTGGGTGAGGTTGCCCTCGGCGTCACGTTGATAGCCTCCGCTGGTTTGCAGGCTGCCCTTGTCGCCGCTGGCCCTGACGCCGCTCTGGTGTTGTACCGAGCCATCGCTGCCGCGCACCGTATTGCCGAAGCGGAGCGCCTGACCGTCGTTGGGTGTTCTGAACATGCGAACATTGCCTTTTTGCACATTGCCTTCAGCGTCGCTGCGCACAAATCCCCGCTGGGCTGCGCCGCCACCGTTTGGGCCGGCGGCATGACGGCTGCCGCCCACGGTCTGGCCGCCCGCCGGGTTGTCGTGCTGAACGACTCGGGCGCCGGCCGCCAGTGCGCTGTGAGTGCCGGCCGCGGCAATGACGCTGACGCTAATGCAAAAATACAGGGTGTTGAGTAAGGTCTTCATAAGCTGTTCTCCGTAAGGGCCTGATCTGTTGCAGACGGTTGCCACTGTACGGTCTTTCAAGCGCGCAAAGGTTACTGGCAAGCGCCAGTGTGTGACGCGGTGTGACAGACGGGGCTCCAGGTAACGCGGTGTAACAATTCGTCGCGGGGCAAACCGGTCTGCGTGTTTTATGATGGCCTTGCGGTAGTGAAAACAGGTGGGGTATGGCGGATTACAAGGGCAAATTGTTAGTGCTGGATGACGATGTGGAATTGCGCGCGCTGCTGAGCAATTACCTCGGTTCCCGCGGTTATCTGGTGCGCCAGGCGGAGGATGCCCAACATCTTGACACGCTCTTGGCCAGAGAGAGTTTTGATATTTTGATTCTCGATCTGATGATGCCGGGTGAGGATGGGCTGTCTATCTGCAAACGTTTGCGTTTGGCGGGCGAGGTTATTCCCATTCTGATGCTGACAGCGCGGGGCGAGACCATCGACCGTATTATCGGCCTGGAGATGGGCGCAGATGACTATCTCGGCAAGCCCTTTGAGCCCCGCGAACTGCTGGCGCGTCTGGATGCCATGCTGCGGCGGCAGACGGTGTTGGGAGCCCATCACAAACGCTATGCCGAACTCCGCGATGGTTTTGGTGAATATCAGCTGGATATTGCCGCTCGCCGCCTGCTGCGCAACGGTCAGGAACTGCCGATCCACAGCGCCGAGTTCGACCTGCTACAAGTGCTGCTTGCCAATCGCGGCCGGCCGCTGAGCCGGGAACGCTTGCTAGACCTTACCCACGGGCGCGGCGCGGACGTGACCGAGCGCAGTATTGATGTGCAAATACTGCGGCTGCGACGGCTGTTGGAAGAAGACCCTTCTTCTCCGCGCCATATTGTTACCGTTCGCGGCAAAGGCTATATGCTGGCCAATCAGGAGGTCGCACCGTGAAACTGTTTCCGGCAAGTTTATTAGGCCGTAATACCTTGTTGCTGGTTGTCTTGATACTACTCGGGCAATTGTTTGCCGGGCTTCTGTTTCGTCAGTTTGTACAGTTGCCCTTTGTTGAGCGCCTCGCCCTGATTTTGGCCAATGACCTGGTTGCGGTGGAAGCGGGGCTGATCTCATTACCGCCAGCGCAGCGAGAGCAGTTTATTGAGGCCTACAATGCCCAGGGGCGCCGTCAGTTGACGCAGAGTCGCGCGGGCGCCGATCTCATTTTGCCCGCGGAAAAGCTGCTGATGCGCCGCACTTCAGACAAGCTGGTGGAGCAGGGAATCAATGTGATCTGGCGCCGCGAGGGCGACCAGGCGTATTTCGCCCAGCTCAACGTGGAGGGTACCAGCTATTGGGTTTCCACCTCGGGCCTGCAGCGCGGCAAGCGCTTTCCCAATGCTGCCGCTCTGTCGTGGCTTACGGGTATTTTACTGGCCTTTGCCGGAGCCTTTCTGATCCAGCGTTTTGTGAATAAACCGCTTAATCAACTGGCGTCGGCAGCAGAAAAAGTCGCATTGAATGAAGGCAGCGAAGCGCTGCCGGAAAATGGTCCTCGCGAAATCGCCAAAGTCTGCCGAAGTTTTAATATTATGCGGGCGGAGCTTGAGGAACAGGAGCGCCAGCGGGCGTTGATGTTGGCGGGGATTTCCCACGATCTGAGAACCCCCTTGACCAAAATCCGTCTGGCGACGGAAATGCTGGGTTCAGAGAATGATGCGGAGTGTCAGCAGAGTATTGTGCGAAGCTGTCAGCAACTCGAGACGATAATTGGTCAGTTTGTGAATTTCGCCGGCGTCGGCAATGTAGAGCCTCAGGAGCGCGTGTCGCTTGCGTCACTGGTAGGCGAGGTGCTGGACGAGAGTGAGTTACCCTTTGCAAATACCGGGACGGACCCGCTGCTACCCGTGCGCCTGCGGCCCCAGGCCTTCAAGCGCGCGCTGTGTAATATTCTTGAAAATGCTCATCGCTACGGTGCGGCGCCCTTTGAAATTGAGATGCAGTGCGACGATGACCGCGTGCGACTGCGGGTTAATGACCGGGGGCCGGGTATCGACAGCGCTCGCGTGCAGGAGTTGCTCAAACCCTTTGTGCGCGGCAATGCGGCCCGCAGTGGTCCACCGGGGGCCGGGCTGGGTCTGGCGATCGCTTCGCGCATCATCGCCCTGGAAAACGGCAAATTGACGTTGAGAAATCGCGATAATGGTGGTCTGGAGGTTTGTATCACCTTGCCCTTGATGGATATCGATAACCGCCTGCAATAGCATCGTGATTTGACTCCGGGGCGATCCGTCTTGTGAGGCGTGAGCGAAATGTCATACAGTGTTCGGTCGTGCGTTTGCCGCATGGCTAAGTGGGGCAAGTAGCCCCGCGTGATCGAATACGAGAATAATGATGACAAACGTTGCAAACACCGCGCCCGGCAAGGTGCCGAAAACCACCTGGTACCAGCGTTATTTAATGCTGATCACCTTTCTGATCATTACCACCAGTCTGATGGATCGCTATGTAGTCTCTATTCTGATGGAGCAGATCAAGGCGGATCTCGGTTTAAGTGATGTGCACCTCGGCTGGCTGGTTGGCCCCGCCTTTGTCATTACCCATGTGCTATTCCAGTTGCCCATTGCGCGGCTGGCCGATCACACGGTGCGTCGAACACTGGTGGCCTCGGCGATGGCCATGTGGAGTTTGTTTACCATTGCCGCCGGCTTTGCCAAAAGTTTTCCCCAGTTGTTTATTGCGCGGATGGGGGTGGGTATTACCGAAGGTGCCAGTGCGGCACCGCTGGCTTCGCTGTTGTCGGATTATTTCCCTCGGGAAAAACGCGGCCGGGCGATGTCGATGTTTTCCCTGGGTGGTGTGGCGGGTATTGGCGCAGGCATGATTCTCGGCGGCCTCGTGGGGCAGCATTACGGCTGGCGGGTCGCACTGATTGCCGCAGGGGTGCCCGGGGTTTTGTTGGCGATTCTGGTCATGCTAACGGTTCGCGAGCCACAGCGCGGGGCGATGGACGACGCCAGCACTGCGCAGCAGGCCTTTGGTTTTTGGGAAAGCCTTAAACACCTCTGGAAGATTCCCACCTATCGCTGGCTGGTGGTGGGCGCCAGCTTGTCGATGGTGGGCGGTATCGGGCGCGGCGCCTGGGAGCCGGTATTTCTGATGCGGGTCTATGAGCTTGATCAGGCGAGCGCCGGGCTGATCTATTTTGTGCTCAGTCCGCTCCCCTCCATGGTGGGCGCGATTCTTGGTGGGCTGTTGGTCGACAAGCTCTGCGCCAAAGACCTGCGCTGGTTTATGTGGATGCCCGCTATGGCCATCGGCGCCTCGCTGCCGCCGGCACTGTTCTTTGTGCTGCTGCCGACAGACAGCTACTTTATCTGGCAGTCTGTTCCCCTGGGCTTTGTCTTCTCGGTACTGACCTCGGTGATTGGTGGTATGTATTCGCCGGCGACCATTTCCGCCGCCCAGGCACTGGTGCCCGCCACCATTCGCGCAACCAGTCACGCGGTGTGGAGTATGGCGGCTAACCTGGTAGGCATGGGAATTGGCCCGCTGTGTGTGGGCCTGCTCAGTGACAGCTTTTCTGCGGAACACGGCAGCGATTCCATTCGTTATGCGCTGGCCCTGGTATCGCTGGTCGCCATTCCGGCGGTGTTTACTCTGGTCATGGGGGCGCGCAGTATTCGCGCTGATTTGGGGCGCGCGCAGTACAGTGGTTCAAAGGATTGAATAGCTTTAAATAAGCCGGGCGCGCTGGCGGTTTCTGCGTTGACGGCGTAGGCCTCCCCACTTAAAGTGTAAAAATCTAATAATAAATAACACCTCAGAGGGATGCTGTGCTGTCAGGTCGATTGCCGTTCATTTCCACCTTCAAATATGTGGCTTGCTTCGCCGTGGCCGCATTACTTTCCGCCTGCAATAGCAGCAGTTCCGGTGGCGGCGAAACTTCGACCCCTAGGGTTACGCAGGCCAGTTGTGGCGTCAACGATACTCCCGAGACGGGAGTGCAGGGCGATATTCCCAGGGAGGATCAGGATTCGGGGCGAGCGGCGCTGGGCTATAACTGCGGTTTGTCGCCGGTATATCAGTTTGAAACGGCCGGGGCGGTGCAGGGCTATGATCACTGTGTTTACATTCGCCCCTCGGTACTCAGCGGCGGTTTACCTATTGCGCCGAGTACACCGTCACAGGTTGAAGTCTGGAATGTGAGCAACCCCGTCAGCCCGGTACTGGTGAAGGTGATCGAGGTTGCCGGTGCCTCGGGTGCTGGCGGCACTTCGGAAACCATGCGGGTTGTGGCAAACGAAAACAACCCGGATATTCCGCCCCTGCTCGGCTCGGGCAGCGGCATTTACGATATCTCTGATTGTGAAAACCCCGTCCACAAAGGCGATATCGCCTGGCCGGCATCGGTGCCGTGGCCGGCGGGTTTGTCCCACGATATTCGTATCAGTCCTTCCGGGGACAAAGTCTCGGCATCCATTGGCGTGGTGCTGGCCGATATTTCCGACCTCGATAAGCCTGAAAATTGGACGGCGACGAATTACTCCTGTGATGTTGCCAGCCAGTTTACCTCATTGCATACCATTCTGGGGCTGAGTCCCATTGGTCAGTGCGAGCTTACCGAGGCGTTGGCGCTGCCCGGTGATACCGCGCCGCAGCTTTCTCATGGGCCGGATCTGAATGCCAGTGGCACGCGCCTCTACGTGGGCAATCAGGGCATTCCGGCAAACCTCGGTGATGCCAGTGGCCTTCTCGATGCCGGGGGCACGTTTGAGGATGTTGGCGATACCACAATCCGCATTCTGGATGTCACTACTGAGCCGCCAACCGTATTGGATCAAACCGATGGCCCCGGGCACGCGGTCGACTGGTTCCGAAGTGCAGATGGCCGCGAGTATATTCTCCATTCCAATGAGCTGGTCTTCACCCAGCAGGCGAGTTGTGCGCCGCATCCCCGACCTTCGTCATTGGGGTGGGCCTTTGAAGCGTTTATCACCGAAGTGACGAACGATACCCTGGTGCGGCGATCCATGCTGGAGCTGGATATTAATAAGCCTGAGCACTGCCAGGACAAGCTGCTCTCCGGGCAGGGCACGTCCATTGCTTATCACAGCGTGGACAATCCGTTTAATGCCCGCCTGGCAATGGTGAACTTCGGCGACGGCTTCGGTTTGCCCTCGCCCAATGCTATCAGTGGCGCCGGCTTGCGGGTGTTTGATATTCGCAACCCTGAGCAGCCGCAGGAAGTCGCCTATTTCAATCGCGGAGGTCTCGACCACGCCGGGGCATCCTACTACGACCGCGCCAGCGGACTGCTCTATATGCCGGATTCTGCGGGTGTAAGAATCCTCGAGCTGCAGCCTCAGATAGTGAGTTATATGGGACTGCCTCAACCCACTGACCCAAAGTATCCGCGATACCCCAACGGCAGGGCGGCGACGCC
>JBFEVY010000161.1:0-8154 GCA_041546665.1 Spongiibacteraceae bacterium
GAATATCGCCATCATAGCGGGTAATGGCCGCTGGGCAGGCAACATTGGTCATATTTTTAAGGCTGGTAATCGTGCCCGGCACAACCAGCAACGCCAGGAGCAATAACAGCAGACCGCCGCGATACTTCGCCAGCCCCGGACGCCTGCCCAACGCTAGCAATCCAATAAGCAGCATCAGCGCCAACGATGTCAGCAGTGCTTTTGGCCCGTCATAAAACAACGTCCGAAGGAAATGGTCGTGTCGATCCACCAGCCACTGGTGCGTGTTGAAATTGTAGAACAGGTCCTGCAGCCATAAATCTGCATCGCTCAACTCAAAACACCAGGCACAGGCCGCCAAGCCCAACAAGGCAAATTGTATATGGCGATAGACCCTGGTCATTAATGTTCCTCAAATATTAAAAGCGCTTGCTTGTCCTTGGGCGGCAAAGTGGACTCCACTTCAAATAGCCCCAGCAAGGCGTCAAATACCGCATCGTGGGAATTGGGCTCATCTCGACGAACAACACTTTCTTCATAATCCACATCGGAGTTTTCACTGGCCCAGACCAGCACCGGCACATGAATTTGTGACTCCGGCGCAAAGGTGTAGGGCATGCCGTGAAGATAAATCCCCTTTTCGCCAAGCGATTCACCGTGATCACTCACATAGACCATGCTGGTTTCGTAACGCGGCGTATTCCGTTTGAGCAGGGCAATAACCTCACTCAGAAAATAATCGGTATAGCGCAGCGCATTATCGTAGGCATTGATCACTTCCTCATCGCTGCACTCGGATAATTCATTGGACTGACAGGTAGGCGTATACACTTCAAAGTCTTTCGGGTAGCGCTTGTAGTAGGCCGGCCCGTGATTGCCCATCTGGTGCAGAACAATCAACTTGTCCCCGGGCGTGCTATCAATGTATTCCTGCAGGCCAGACAACATGCCAATATCGCGGCACTCTTCATCACACACCGGGTTGTTGTCCGGGTGGCGGAAGTCTTCGCTCTTAATCCGCTTGGCCACCCCTTTTGAATCCGAATTATTGTCCCGCCACAGCACCTTGATACCGGCCTCGGTCAGAACATCGAGAACATTCTCTGAATTGCGCGCCCGGTCAACATCCAGATTATCGTGACCCAGATAGGAGAACATACAGGGCACTGACACCGCTGTTGAGGTACCACAGGCGCTGATCTGGCTGAAACTAATCAGGCGCTCCATTTTAGAGAGTAAGGGCGTGGTATCCCGCGAGTAGCCGTTCAGTCCCAGATGGTCCGCACGCACCGTTTCACCAACGACGAGCACCACCAACTCCTGATGACCAAAACCAGAAGCAACTTGAGCATTTGCCTGTAAAAACTCAAAGGGCGGCTTTTCACCGCTGCCGAATTGCGCGGCGGCAAATTGGATAGCGGAATAAATCGGGTAGCCCGGAGAAATATAATAGCGAACCGGCTTATGCTCACGAATAAAACTGGCGTACTGACCACTGGCGCTCGCCACACACAGGCCCATTACTCCAAGAGCCGCCACACCGGTCAAAGCAATATTCAACTTCCGCCGCCACCACGCCGACGAAACCAACGGAACACGAAACACCAGAAAAGCCGGCAACACACCCAATAGCAGCATTCGAATGACAAAGCCCAAGCTCATTAGATCGGCGCTTTCTGCGGGATTGGTTTCCAGCACATTGCGCAGCATTTCGTCATTGACAACGGTGCCATAGGTATCGGAAAAATAACTGCTCGACGCCGCTATCAGCAGCAGCAATGCCAACACCACCCGCAGCGGCAACACCACTGAGACAAGCGCAATCACTAAAACCTGCAGGGCAAATAACAGCAGCGAAAGAGAGACAAGAAATGCCAGATTATCTGCCCAGGGATAAATGGACAGTACTGCAGAAAAAAAGCTCTGATTGGCAGTGACCGTCATCAACAGGGCCACCAGAACAATAAGCAGATAGGGTCGAAGCGGTTTGGAAAATGGTGTCAACGGTAGTCAGGCTCCACACAATACAATAGGAAGTGTGGGAGCCACCTTTAAGCTATGCTGACACGACAGATCTTAGAGGGCGATTATTCGCCCTCCTCGGCAACACCTTTATCCCGCGCTGCCTCTTTCTTTGCCGCCTCACGCGCCGCTTCCAGCTCAGTGGTCAAACTCGCCAGCTCAGCCTTGAGAGACTCCCGATCCTCGCCAGCGTAGTCTTCGTTTATTAACGCTTCCTTAAGTGTCTTCATCCTTGCCTCCAACTGCTCCACCGCACTACCCAGCTCGGCCTTACTGAACAGCACTTCTTCGGCATGGCCGTCTTTATCGGCCTCGGACATAAACCGCCTTTTCACCGGAATCATCTTGTGTTCACTGTCCAGCACTCTTTGATTCATAAAGTTCGGCGAGACAATTTCAATACCCGCCGAATGCAGCGCATCGAGAATACGACCTCGCAACTTGGAGCGCGTACTGACCAAAAGACCGGCTTCTTCGAGCCAACCGCTGGCCCGATAGGTCACCGAAAAATCACCGAGCTCACGAATTTGTACAAAGCCGTTATCGAGTTCGGCATCCTGCAAGGCTTTGAGCAAAGCCGCCTCAACGTCGCGGCGGTCCACGTCATAACCCAGTGACACATCGGCGGAGACCACCGTGCCCGAGGAACGCACCACATTGTAGGGTTCTTGTACCAGCAGCAGATTGGGCACGGTAACCAGCTCACTGGTTTCGTTCTGGATTTCCACATGCAGCAAACCCCGCTGCGACACTCTGCCCAGTTGACCGCGAAATTCGATATAGTCCCCTGCCTTGAAGCTGTTAACCGTGCGCAGCATAAAGCCCGCCATCAGATTGCCCATCAACGAGGTGGAAGACAGCGCGATCGCCGCACTGGCCAACAGGCCAATCAGCGAGAACAGCTGCCCGCGCAGCTCATTATCAATGGGCAACGTTGCAATCAGCAGCACCAAGCCAAGCAGACGAAACGCCAAGCGCATGCCCTGTTCGCGGTAACGGATATCCGCCCCCCGCTCCTTCTGCACGGCAAATACTTTGCGGGTGAAAACCCAGGTTGCAACCAGCAGCCCCATAATCACCAGGCTGGGCAACCAATCGTGGAACCAGCTGGGAAACAGCGGTTCTGCCACGTTAATGATTTCGTCCATCACTCAGTCTCTACATATCTCGCAAGCTATCCTGTCAGTGTCCCGCCCCGGAAGCAAACCCCCAGCGCAACACATTCAGGAGACAGCAAACCCTGTGGTACACTTGCCTCCCTAATTTGGGGAGCCAACAGACACGAGGTCAGCATGCCCGCATACCGTTCAAAAACCTCCACCGCCGGCCGCAATATGGCGGGCGCCCGCGCACTGTGGCGCGCCACCGGCATGAAAGATGGCGATTTCGACAAGCCTATCATCGCGATCGCTAACTCCTTTACGCAATTTGTACCGGGACACGTTCACCTGAAAGATCTCGGCCAACTGGTCGCCCGGGAAGTCGAGGCCGCTGGCGGTGTGGCGAAGGAATTCAACACCATTGCGGTGGATGACGGTATTGCCATGGGCCACGACGGCATGCTCTACAGCCTGCCCAGCCGCGACATTATTGCCGACTCGGTCGAGTACATGGTCAACGCGCACTGCGCCGACGCCCTGGTGTGCATTTCCAACTGTGACAAGATCACCCCCGGGATGCTGATGGCCGCGATGCGGCTGAATATTCCGGTAATTTTTGTCTCCGGCGGCCCGATGGAAGCCGGCAAGACCAAACTCTCGGAACACAAACTGGATCTGGTTGACGCCATGGTTATCGCCGTGGACGACAGCGCCAGCGACGAGTTGGTAGAAGAATACGAACGCTCGGCCTGCCCGACCTGCGGCTCCTGCTCGGGCATGTTTACTGCAAACTCGATGAACTGTCTTACCGAGGCACTGGGTCTGTCGCTGCCCGGCAACGGCTCCATGCTGGCCACCCATGCCGATCGTAAAAAATTGTTCCTGGAAGCCGGTCGCCGCATTGTTGAACTGGCAAAACAGTATTACGAAGAAGACGACGACAGCGTTCTGCCACGCAATATCGCCTGTTACGAAGCCTTCGAGAACGCCATGTCGCTGGATATCGCCATGGGCGGTTCCACCAATACCATTCTGCACCTGCTCGCCGCAGCGCAGGAAGCCGAGCTGAATTTCGGCATGAAGGATATCGACGCCCTATCTCGCAAGGTGCCACAGCTTTGTAAAGTCGCCCCGAATACGCCGCTCTACCATATGGAAGACGTGCATCGCGCGGGCGGCATTATGGCCATTCTCGGTGAACTCGACCGCGCCGAACTGCTCAACACCGACCTGCCCATGGTTCACGCCAGCAGCGTCGGCGCGGCGCTGGCCCAGTGGGACATCATGCAAACCGACAACGAAGCGGTTAAGGAATTCTACAAAGCCGGCCCGGCGGGCATCCCCACCCAGGAAGCCTTCAGCCAGGATACCCGCTGGTCGTCACTGGATGCCGACCGCGAGAATGGCTGTATCCGCAGCCTTGATCACGCCTTCTCTAAAGAGGGCGGCCTGGCGGTGCTCTACGGCAATATCGCCGAAGACGGCTGCGTAGTAAAAACCTCCGGCGTTGACGAAAGTATTCTTATTTTTGAGGGCCCAGCTCACATCTGCGAGAGCCAGGAAGCAGCGGTTGACGATATTCTCAACGACCGGGTTAAAGCCGGCGACGTGGTCATCGTTCGCTATGAGGGCCCTAAAGGCGGGCCGGGTATGCAGGAAATGCTTTACCCCACCAGCTACATCAAATCCAAAGGATTGGGTAAGAGCTGCGCCCTGCTGACCGATGGTCGCTTCTCCGGCGGCACCTCGGGCTTGTCTATCGGCCACGTATCTCCGGAAGCCGCCTCGGGCGGCGCCATCGGCCTGGTCGAAAAAGGCGATATTATCCGCATCGACATTCCCAGCAGAAGCATCAATGTCCTGCTGGAGGACAGCGAGTTGAATAAACGGCGCAAGGCCATGGAGGCGAAAGGCGACAAAGCCTGGCTGCCGGTTGAAGAGCGCCCCCGCAAAGTGTCTACCGCATTGAAAGCCTACGCCAAAATGGCTACCAGTGCCGACAAAGGCGCGGTGCGAGACTTGAGCTTGTTTAAATAAGCCGAAAAAAAAGGGGCCAGAAAACTGGCCCCAATAATCCGGTGTCATCCCACAAAGGCGGCGTCGCGAAGACTTGCCCTAATAAATGATGTCACCCGTCCCAAAACGGTGTGGCTTAACGCCGATCACGCCCCTCTCGACTGTTGCGCAACAATACCGGCTTAAGATGTGGCCGCGGTTGTTCCGCCAAATACGATGTGAGAAAAGCCATTGAAAAAAGTGCTGCACTAAACGCTATCAAGCTGAGAAAAAGTTGTGCATCGCTCATGGTATTTTCCGTCTTCTGCTTGTTCTTCTGACCGCTATCCTGAAGAATCTCAGCGATCTCTGTTATCAATGTACAAATATTAAGCAGGAGACAATATACGCAGATGCCGTAATAGGACGGATTGTTACACGCCTGATGCCTGGGCATCAAGCGTCACTAGGGCAAAACCCCACCGAAATCACGCAATGGGGTGTGTTCAGGCCGAAACGCGCTATGTTACCAGTGATAACTTGCCTGTAGTGCAAAAGTGCGTGGTGGATTAATAAACGCGTGGTGCGCGGTCGCTCCGGTGATCGTTTTTCCCGTTGGCGCGTCAGCGGCGTAAATCACCACTAGCTCGTCACTGAGGTTTTTACCCAACAGAGCCAGTTCCCAGTCACCATCGATCGACGACACGCCGATACGCCCATTGTATTGAATATAGGCGTCCTGTTTGACCCGGTCGTCGATGCTCTGGGAGGCGTAGTATTCGTCGGTGAACACTGCGTCGAGGTTGGCTCGCAGCATCAAACCTTGGGTAATGGGGCGCTCATAGGCGAGCAGGATATTCCCCGAATAGTCCGCCACATACTGGTTGGTTTTACCCGAGTAATCGCAGTTGATGCCATTGGGGTTATCCGGCTCCTGATCCTGACGGCAGGTGCCAAAGGGGTGGTCTTTAAATTCAAAATCAAGAAATGCCAGACCACCAGAAAGAACCAGATGCTCGGTAAGTGCCATCCGGCCATCCAGTTCCAGGCCCTGGGAAATCGCACTGGCCGCGTTGCCCACGTTAAAGCCCAGGGTGCCGTCAAAAATACTGACCTGCAAATCTTTAAACTCGGTGCGGAACAGCGCGATATTCAGCTCGGCAACACCATCAAACAGCGAGGTTTTCGCGCCCAGTTCAAAGGTCGTTGCTTTCTCTTCCTCATATTCGAAGCTGCCGATCAGAACCTGCTGGTTTGTGCCCGTCGGGGCGCTGGGGTTGATTGGCGTGGGCTCATCACTGGGCGAGGCATTGGAGCGAGCATCGAAACCACCCGATTTAAAGCCCCGGCTTGCCGAGAAATAGGCCATTATTGCCTCGTTAACATCCCACTGCACATTCAGCAAAGGCGCAAACTGGGACTCGCTGCGCTCTCCTTTCAGGCTGTGGCGCTCGGCTGCAAAGCTCACCGCTGCGGCGGTATCCACCTCGCCGATGGGCTGAACCGTGCCATCATCAAAGGTGAATTCCATCTTGCGGCTGCCCTTCTTGTTTTCCCAGGTATAGCGACCGCCCAGAGTCAGGCGCCAGTAATCACTGAGATTCCAGGTTGCCTGCATAAAGGCCGAAGCAATCAGCGTATCGGTTGTGAAATTACGCGGCGTACGGATTCCACGCAGAGCGTTACCCGCATCGCCGATACCTAAAACCTCAAATACCGAGCTGGCATTCGCGGCGGGATCGATATCTCCCCGCGCACCGCCTTCCAACAAATCAGAGGCGTTCACGAGTTGCGGAATGATGTCCGAGGGCAAGTAAATACTGTCGAAGAAATCCAGCTCGCTCTTGTGAAAATAGGTGCCGGCTATATATTCCACCTTCTCGCCAGCGGGGGAAATCCAGCGAAACTCCTGGCTGAACTGTCGGTATTCCTCTTCAAACAACACCTGGAACAGCGGCGCACCGGTAAAGTCGCAGTCACAGTCCTCGTCGTACTGGTAGGCCATCACACCGGTGATCGAGGTAAACACGTGGTCGTCATAAAACCAGTCCACCTTCGCAGTGAAATTCTGAGTATCGTTATAACTGTAGTCGCCGTTGGAATGGCGTTTGCGATCAGCAGTGTTATTCAGCACCCCCGGATCGCCCTGAATATCGATAATATTGCCCGAGCCCTGCAATTGCAGTAGGTCCAGAATCGGCTGGGGCAACACCCCCGTCAGCGCGCCCAGACCATCCACTCCTGGAAATTGGGTGTTGTACATGATTTCGCCGTAGGTGCGGCCAGTAAAGATTGGTGTGGTCGACGTCGACGGGTAATTGGTGATGATCTCAGAGGCGCGACCGTCGACGTCGAAGCTGCCCAGCTCAACCTTGAACGACGCACTGATGTCGTCACGCACATCCCACTTCAACTTACCGCGCAGGGTTAATTCATCCCGCTCGGGCTCATCGCGATCCAGCACCAGGTTATAAATATGGCCGTCCAGGTCGCGTTTACGCACCGCAAAACGAAAACCCAGAGTGTCGCTAATCGGCCCACTTAAAATCAGGTCGACAATGCGCTCGTTCACATCGGGTTCGTAGGTGATCTGGGTATGGCCTTCAAAGTATTCCGAGGGGTCCGCAGTGGTAATACTGATCGCCCCCGCTACGCTGTTTTTACCCAGAAGGATATTCTGCGGCCCGCGCAACACCTCTACCCGGGCGAGATCGAGAAACGGCGCCCTCGCCAACTGCGCGCGGCTGTAGGAGATGCCGTCGACATACATACCGACAGACTGTTCAAAGCCCTGGTTTTCCCCCGAGCCGATACCGCGAATAAAAATATCGGTACCGATGCCAGATTCAGACATGGTGAAGTTGGGCACGTAAGCGGTGAGATCCTCGATCTTCGACAAGCCCGCCTCCATCATCTTTTCACCGCCAATCGCACTTACCGACACCGGTACATCCTGCAGACTCTGCTCGCGCAGCTGGGCGGTCACCACCACCTCTTCGAGCACAGCTGCAGACTGAGCCTGTGTTGCGGCAAGTAATAAAACGGAAGGCGCAAGCAC
>JBFEVY010000244.1:0-5480 GCA_041546665.1 Spongiibacteraceae bacterium
CCGCTCGCAAAACTTTGTATTGCAAGCCCGAAGCCGTGGTAATCACTTCGCTGTCCCGAGCATTTTCGGCGAGAAACTTCGCAGTTACCGCGCTGTTTTCTGCGGCCACTTTCCGCGTGTCGGCGGAGCGCTTGTATAAAAACAGCGCCAGCGTCGCAACCACCACCAATAGAATAATCTTGCTATAGCTCACCCAATTCCCCTTTTCGTCACGTAACCGACAATATTTTCGCGCCAACCATACCCTTGGATTCGTACCGAGTCGAGTCAGCGAAGATATTTTCCCGTTATCGCAGGGCTAACTCGCCCAGCCCCTCTCTGGGACGAATCGTAACGCAGCACCGCCTTTACCCATTGAATTTGTTCTACATCAACACGACAACTGAGGTCTTCGGCACAATGAGCCCCTTAATGCTGGCGACGCAAAGGAGAGAACGATGACGACAGCTGATTTACAGCAGCAACTTCAAGCCCAACAGACTGAACTCCAAGCTAGAATTGATGGCATAGATCGCGACTTTGCCGCAGGCCGAAGCGCCGATTCAGAGGAGCAGGCCACCGAGCTGGAAAATGATGAAGTGCTGGTCCAACTAAAAAATGACGCGCTGCTTGAGCTGGCCGATATTAACCGGGCGCTGGAAAAATTAGATGCTGGCGAATACGGCCTCTGTGAAGAATGCGGCAAAGAAATCCATCCCGCCAGATTGGAAGCGCTCCCCTACGCTCGCTACTGCATAGATTGCGCAGCGTGACCCTCTCGGGGGGTGGTCTCCGTTCATCGCGCACACCACTCCCTACCGCAAAATCACTCCTCCACGAGCCGCAGCGCTACGCCGCACTAGTGAGCTCCGAACGCCCTAAGCAGATGGTATTTCTGCCACTGCGTTTCGCTTCGTACATCAGCTGATCTGCCGCATCCAGTAGTTGTTTAACGTTTTGGGTTTCCGCCGAGCCAAAGGTGACACCAACACTGAGCGAGATATTCAGGCGAGCGCCTTGAAAGTAGAAGGGTCTCGAAATCGCGTCTTTAAGTTTCTGCGCGACCGCCAAAATCTCTTCCTCAGCCTTGACGCCTGATATCACCACCACGAATTCATCGCCCCCCAGACGGGAGATAATGTCTTCCGCGCGCAGTGTCGCCCGCGCCCGGCGCACCACTTCAATCAAAACTGCATCGCCGATTGCGTGGCCGTAGGTGTCGTTGATCGGTTTGAACTCATCCAGATCGATAAAGATCACGCCGACCAGGTCATGGGAACGTTTACTCTGCACCAAGGCGTATTCCAGGCGATCCTTCAAAACATGGGGGCGCAACGCACCGGTGAGCGAGTCGGTATTAGCCATTTTTCTCAGATCAGCCTGCGCCTCAGCGGTCTCCTCAGCCAACTTTACGATGGCGGAAGACAACCTGAAGAAAGAGGTAAAGATGACCAGCGGCAGCCAACCTGCCGCAATAAGATAAGTCGCCCAGGTCGAAAACGATGCCATATACGCGTTGGCGTCAATCGCCAGGGTCAAAACTCCGGTACCGAAGGCCCAGGCGACCAGGCTCACTGCAGAAATCGCCGCTCCCGCCAGCCACACCCCGGTACGGAAAGACATCACCATTCCACCCAACAAGGCGCTCAAGGCCAGCCACCAGGTTCCGGCGCCCAACATGCCGTAATTGACCAGCCCCAGAATTCCTACAGCCCACATCAAGCCCATTAACAACCAAAATCGTGCTTTAAGCGGGATAAACCTGCTGAACGCCCACAGCCCTATTGCGACGAACCCGATGGCAAAGTGCAGCGAGTAGATCGCCATCCAACCGGTAACAAAAGCACGGGATGCCGACAAAGGCGCGCCAATCGCTCCGACCACAGCCAAACCGCGAATCACCCTGTACAGGGCGTCGGCGCGTATATCTTGAATATATTGCTTGGGGTCGTCCAGAAGCCGCATGCTACAGAGCCGGTCTATTAATTATCGCACTGCATACTGTAGGGAGTTTCTCGCGCGCCGGCCTTACGGAATTCCACTTATGCCACTTCTACCCCCTATCTCACTTAGGTAAGTGTCCGCAACGCCAGACAAAATTGCCACCAAGTATCGAGGCCCGACGGACTTTCGTGGTAAAAATAGTGCCAAAGAATGAAATAAGGCACCGCCAAGCATGTCAGCCTCCAGCACCCCAGCCACCTCGACACCCGAGGGGCGGCGCATTTCCACTCTACTCATCGCCAACCGCGGTGAAATCGCGGTACGAATCGCCCGCACCGCCCAAGATATGGGCACACGTTGCGTCGCTGTCTACAGCGAAGACGATGCCGCTTCCGGCCACCTTCGCTATGCGGATATCAAGCACCCACTGCAAGGCCACGGCGCCGCGGCGTATCTCGATATGGCGCAATTGATTGCCGCTGCCCTGCAACACGGCTGCGATGCGGTACACCCCGGTTACGGCTTTTTAAGCGAGAACAGCGACTTCGCCCGTCGCTGCCGGGAAGCGGGACTGATCTTCGTCGGACCAGGCCACGATGTCATCGCCCTGCTTGGCGACAAAACCCGCGCCCGCAAACTGGCCAGCGACTGCGGCGTTGCTGTCACCCGTGGCAGTGAAGCCAATATCTCCCTCGCCGACGCTCAGGCCTTTTTCGAGTCCCTCGAGCCCGGCGGTGCAATGATGATCAAAGCTGTTGCCGGTGGCGGCGGCAAGGGAATGCGGATCATTCGCCGGGCGGAGGAATTGGAAGCCGCCTTCGCACGCTGCCAGTCCGAGGCGCTGCACGCTTTCGGCAACGGCGCGCTATACGTCGAGCGTCTTATTCAGCGAGCCCGCCATATCGAAGTGCAGATACTGGGCGATGGTGACCAGGTCAGCCATCTGTGGGAGCGCGAGTGCACCCTACAACGCCAACACCAAAAGCTGGTCGAAGTCGCCCCCAGCCCCAGCTTGAGCGAGTCGCAACGCCAGCGCGTTATCGACTGCGCCCTGCGTATGGCCGGGCAGTGCGGCTATAGCAATATCGGCACCTTTGAGTTTCTGGTCGACCTGGACAAGCCCGGCGATGCAGAGGAAATCACCTTCCTCGAGGCCAACCCCCGCCTGCAGGTGGAGCACACAGTGACTGAAGCCGTGCTCGGCGCCGATCTGGTCCAGATTCAACTGGAGCTGGCTGCGGGCCGCTCCCTTGCAAGCCTGTCCCTGCGGCAAAGCGATATTCCCGCGCCCCGTGGTTTCGCTTTGCAACTGCGCGTGAATATGGAAACCCTGGACCCGCAGGGTCAGGCACTGCCGACGGGCGGCACCCTCGAAACCTTTAACCCGCCCAGCGGCCCCGGCATCCGCGTAGACACCTTTGCCTACAGCGGCTATCGCAGTGTCGCCAGTTTCGACTCACTGCTGGCCAAACTGATCGTCAGCTCGCCCAATCGCGAGTTTGCGCCCCTGCTGAAGCGCGCCCTGCGCGCCGCCGACGAATTCGAGATCACAGGCATCGCCACAAATCTGCCACTTCTACAGCGCCTGCTCGCCCATCCGGCGGTGCAGACCAATGACATCAGCACCCGCTTTATTGAGCAACATATCGCCGAGCTCTTTCAGGAATCCGACACCGCCGCGACCCGCGCCGACACCAGTCAGGATTACGGCAGCGATGTAACACTGATCACCGCACCGCTCTATGGCACTCTGTCCAGCCTCAACGTGAGCGCCGGCGACCAGGTACAGGCCGGCGCCGAACTGGCACTCATCGAAGCCATGAAATTGGAACACGCCATTGTCGCTCCCCACGCCGGTACGGTTGTCGCCACCCCTGCAGCCCCCGGTGACGCGCTTGAACAGGGCCAGCCCCTGCTGATCTTGCGCCAAAGCGACGGCGAGGCAACACGCGAAGCCGCCGGGACTGAAACCGATCTGGATGCGATCCGCGACGACCTGCATGTATTGCGCGAGCTCATTGCCAACACCGAAGATGCCCGCCGCCCCGCCGCAGTGGAGCGCCGCCGCCAGCGCGGCCAGCGCACAGCGCGGGAAAACATTGACGACCTGTGCGACCCCGACAGTTTTATTGAATACGGCCAGCTCACGGTAGCCTATCTGCACGCCCGCAAAAGCGATGAAGAACTGCGCGCCACCACCCCCGCTGACGGGTTTGTAATGGGGGTGGCCACGGTCAACGCCGCAGAGTTTGGCGACACCGCTCAGGTGGCTGTGGGCAGCTACGATGCTACCGTGATGGCCGGCACCCAGGGCCATAAAAACCACCAGAAAACCGACCGTCTGTTTGACCTGGCCAAAGACCACGCCATGCCCTTGGTTCTCTTTGCCGAGGGGGGCGGGGGCCGCCCTCGGGAAGACCCGGTAACCATCGCAGCGCTGCAAAACGAGTGCTTTCGCAAACTTGCGGAGCTCAGCGGCAAGGTGCCGGTGATCGGCATTGTCTCCGGCCGTTGCTTTGCCGGCAATGCCGCCCTGCTGGGTATGGCCGATGTCATCATCGCCACCGAAAACAGCAATATCGGTATGGGCGGTCCGGCGCTGATCGAAGCCGGCGGATTGGGCAGCTTTACCCCGGAACAGGTCGGCCCTATCGACATACAACACGCCAATGGCGTTGTGGATATCCGCGTCAAGGATGAAGCCGAAGCCGTGGCGGTCACCCGGCGCTATCTGTCGTATTTTCAAGGCAGCACAAACAACTGGGAAGCCCACGACCCGCGGCGGCTGCGCCACGTGGTTCCGGAAAACCGCCTGCGCGCCTACGATGTACGCGACGCTGTCGAACTGCTCGCTGACGTCGACTCCGTGCTTGAGCTGCGCGGTGCCTACGGTCGGGCCTATGTAACAGCCCTGATTCGGGTTGAAGGCCGACCCTTGGGAGTGATCGCCAACAACCCGGCATTTAATTCCGGCGCCATCGACTCCGACAGCGCCGACAAGGCCGCGCGGTTTATGCGTCTCTGCGACGCCCACGGCCTGCCCCTGCTCACCCTGATCGACACCCCCGGCATCATGGTCGGGCCGGAGGCAGAGGCCACCGCACTGGTCAGACATTCCGCGCGCTTGTTTATCACCGCCGCATCGCTCCAGGTGCCGATGTTTGCCATTGTGCTGCGCAAGGCCTACGGTCTGGGGGCGATGGCCGCAGCGGGGGGCCATTTCCGCGCGCCCTTCTTTACCGTGGCCTGGCCCACCGGCGAACTGGGCGGTATGGGACTGGAGGGCGGCGTGCGCCTGGCCTACAAGAAAGAGATGGAGGCCATAGAAGACCCCGCCGAGCGTCAGGCCTTTTTTGAAGAGCGGGTCGCCTCCCGCTATCGCAAAGGCAAGGCCAGCTATATCGCCAGCTATTTTGAGTTGGACGCGGTGATCGACCCGGCGGATTCGCGCAAGTGGCTGCGCCGGGGCCTGAGCGCCGCGGCAGCGCAGCCCAAGCCAAACAACGGGCGGTTTATCGACAGCTGGTGAGTTCCTTCGCCTGCACGATGCCCGTCCC
>JBFEVY010000007.1:0-25383 GCA_041546665.1 Spongiibacteraceae bacterium
AACGGGCCTTCAACGTGCACGCCAATGTATTTTGCCTGCTCGGGCTTGAGCTTGGTGATCACGCCGCCAAAACCCGCCACCATGTGTGCAGCCACTTCTTCGTCGAGCTTTTTGGGCAGCACTTCCACGGTGATTGCACCTTCTTTGAACTCGTCGTCGAGGTCGGCGAAGCGACGCTCGTACAGGTAGATCTGTGCGAGAACCTGGTTGGCGAAGGAGCCATCCATAATGCGGCTGGGGTGGCCTGTTGCGTTACCCAGGTTGACCAGACGACCTTCGGAAAGCAGGATCAGGTGATCGTTTTCTGCCTTGTTGCGGTACACCAGATGTACCTGCGGCTTAACTTCTTCCCACTGCCAGTTCTTGCGCATAAAGGCGGTGTCGATTTCGTTGTCGAAGTGACCGATGTTGCAGACCACACAACCGTTTTTCAGTGCCTTGAGCATATTGGCGTCGCAGACATTGACGTTGCCGGTCGTGGTGACCAGCAGATCGGTGTTGCCGAGCAGCTCAGTGTTGATGCTGTCTTCGCTGCCAGTGTTGTTGCCGTCGATGTAGGGAGAGACAACCTCAAAGCCGTCCATGCAGGCCTGCATTGCACAAATGGGGTCGATTTCGCTGATTTTTACAATCATGCCTTCTTGACGCAGGGATTGTGCAGAACCTTTGCCCACATCGCCGTAGCCGATAACCAGGGCTTTTTTACCTGACAGCAGGTGGTCGGTGCCGCGCTTGATGGCATCGTTCAGGCTGTGGCGACAGCCGTATTTGTTGTCGTTCTTGGACTTGGTTACAGAATCATTGACGTTGATGGCGGGTACTTTCAGTTCGCCATTTTTCATCATTTCCTGCAGGCGGTGTACGCCCGTAGTGGTTTCTTCAGTGATGCCGTGAACCTTGTTCAGCACCTGGGGGTATTTGTCGTGCAGGATGGCAGTGAGGTCACCGCCGTCGTCCAGCACCATATTGGTGTCCCAGGGTTGGCCGTCCTTCAGAATGGTTTGTTCGATACACCACTCATATTCTTCTTCAGTCTCGCCCTTCCAGGCGAATACCGGTACGCCCGCAGCCGCAATGGCCGCAGCGGCGTGATCCTGTGTAGAGAAGATATTGCACGATGACCAGCGAACCTCAGCGCCCAGTGCGATCAATGTCTCGATCAGTACGCCAGTCTGGATCGTCATGTGAATACAGCCGAGAATTTTTGCGCCAGTCAGGGGCTTGCTGTCGCCGTATTTTTCCCGCAGTGACATCAGCGCGGGCATTTCGCTTTCAGCGATACTCAGTTCCTTGCGGCCCCAGTCGGCCAGGGAAATATCAGCGACTTTGTAGTCGGTAAAGTTTGTCACTTCTGCAGTATTGTTCATATTCGTTTCCTCGTTGAATTATGTCGGTGTCACGCGGCCTACTTACAGGGCGGCTTTCAGTGCCTCGGCGCGGTCGGTTTTTTCCCAGCTGAACGCGGTGGCAGTTTCGCTGCGCTCTTCGCCGCCTTCCTTGAAGGTGTACGTGTGTTCATAGGGTTCCCGACCAAAGTGACCATAAGCCGCCGTGGGCTGGTACACGGGGTGAGCGAGGTCGAGCATTTTGGTGATGCCGTAGGGGCGCAGGTCGAACACTTCGCGAACGGCTGCGATGAGTTTGTCGTCGCTTACTTTGCCGGTGCCAAAGGTGTTGACCGAAATCGATGTTGGCTCGGCAACGCCGATGGCGTAGCTCACTTGGATTTCACAGCGGTCGGCCAGGCCAGCGGCAACGATATTTTTGGCAACATAACGGCCAGCATACGCCGCACTGCGGTCTACTTTAGAAGGATCTTTGCCCGAGAAGGCGCCGCCGCCGTGACGGGCCATACCGCCGTAAGTGTCGACGATGATTTTCCGGCCGGTCAGACCGCAGTCGCCTACCGGGCCACCGATCACAAAATTACCGGTGGGGTTGATGTGGAAGCGGGTGTCGGCGTGTAACAGGTTCGCCGGCAGCACATGCTTGATAATTTCTTCGCGGACGGCTTCCTGCAGATCTGCCTGGCTGATTGATGGGTCGTGTTGGGTGGACAGTACCACTGCATCAACGGCTACCGGCACGCCATTCTCGTAGCGCAGCGTGACCTGGCTTTTTGCGTCGGGGCGCAGCCAGGGCAATACCTTGTGCTTGCGCAGATAGGCCTGGCGCTCCACCAGACGGTGTGAGTAGAACAGTGGGGCGGGCATCAATGAGTCGGTTTCGTTGGTTGCGTAGCCGAACATCAGACCCTGGTCGCCGGCACCCTGATCTTCGGGTTTGGCGCGGTCAACACCCTGGTTGATATCGACGGACTGTTTGCCGATGGCATTCAGTACCGCGCAGCTCGCGCCGTCGAAACCGACGTCTGAGCTGTTGTAGCCAATGCCGGTAATGACGTCGCGGATGATGTCTTCCAGGTCGACGTAGCAAGAGGTGGTGACCTCGCCGGCTACAATGGCCATGCCGGTTTTAACCAGCGTTTCCACCGCGACACGGGCGTGCTTGTCACGGGCGATAATGGCGTCCAATACGGCGTCGGAAATCTGATCCGCCATTTTATCGGGATGGCCCTCTGATACTGACTCAGAGGTAAACAGGCTGTACTCAGACATGGTTTCAGTCCTCAAAAATAGGCCTAGCGGCCAACATCATTAACATTAATTCGGTTTGATAAATTGCCGAACTTGTACGCGAAATCCATTTAATTGGGCCAGATAAATTGATGGCCCCTCTTCCAGCGAGGCGGCCTTGGCCCACTCGGTCAAATCGTCCGGGTCGATGCCCAGCCATAAATCGCCACAGGCTTCCCGCGCCCAGTTTTGGTCATGGGGGCAGAGCTCGGTGACGCTGAAAATGCCGCCAGGGCGCAGCAGTTTTGCCGCGTCCTGAAAAATATCGCTTGGCGACGGCAGGTGGTGTAGCACCATATTGGCCACCACACAGTCGGCTTGGGTGGTATTCAAGTTTCCATCGCGGCTGTCGCCCAGTACAAAGCGTAGATTGTCCAGTTGCCGCTCGCGGGCAAACAGTCGGGCCTTGTCCAGCATGGCTTCACTGTTGTCCAGTGCCACCACCTCGCCATAGTGCGGGGCGAGTTCAGCGAGGAAGGCACCTTCCCCGGGGCCGATCTCAACGGCGAGTTGGCCGCCCTGGGGCTGACTGCTGCGCAGCAGCTCTGCGGTGCTTTGACCGTAGATGCCGTAGGCGACCATCTGCTCCTGTTGCTGGCCAAACTGGCGGGCGTTTTCCGCAAAAAAGGCCCGGGAGCGTTCGCCTCGTTCCGTCACCACCTGTTGCCACTGCTGAAGTTGCTCTTCATCAAGCGTCAATTGATCTGCCGCATTGAGCAGAGCGGTGTGAAGCTCTGCCAGCGCTGGATGAAGGGTTCGCCAGCTGCGCCGATAAAACAGGCTGTTACCCTCGCGGCGTTTGGTGACCAGTCCGGCCTGGGTCAGAATTTTCAGGTGGTGGCTCATGCCGGACTGTCGGCTGTCGAGAATCTGACAGAGCTCCTGCACGGTGAAGGCGTCTCGGCTCAATACCCGTAAAACCTGCAGGCGCAACCCATCCCCGCCCGCCTTGCACAGTTGCAGCAAGTTGGGCGCGAGGGCGGCTTGTTCTGGTAATAGGTCCTGCCGAGCATTCATGGGGCGGCAGTGTAACAGGCTTTTAATCTATATCAAAATATTTTGATATAGATTGCCCGGTCAACTTGTCAGCGCAGTGCCTGCGGTCGCCTGTGAAGGCAGGGCGTGGCGAAAGATACGCCCCAGTACCTGGCCGAACTGCTTGGGGAGCGAGCCGGTATTGTAGTGCTGGCCGTAGCGGCGACAGATCGCTTGTACCTCAACCGAGAGTTCCGCGTAGCGGTGCGCGGGGATGGTCGGGAACAGGTGGTGCTCGATTTGGTGGCTGAGGTTGCCACTCATCAGGTGAAAGATTTTGCCGCCGTTCAAATTCGATGAGCCCCGAAGTTGGCGAAGATACCAGTGGCCGCGTGTTTCCTTTTCCAGAACTGACTTGGGGAAAATCTCGGCGTCGGTTGTGAAATGGCCACAGAAAATGATCGTGAAGGTCCACAGGTTGCGAATAAGGTTGGCGGCGAGATTGCCACTTAACACATAAAGAAAGAAAGGGCCGGCCAGGGCGGGGAAGATAAGGTAGTCCTTGATAAGCTGGCGGCGGGATTTTTGCAAAATGGGTTTTAATTCCTGTTTTACTTTGTTCCAGGTCTTTTTGCCGTTGGCGAGGTTGCCCAGTTCCAGTTCCTGTATCGCAACGCCCCACTGAAACAGTATCGCCAACAACCCTGCCCAAAGGGGTTGCAGCAGATAGAAGGGGCGCCAGCGCTGTTCTGGAAACAGTCGGAGGACGCCATAACCGACATCGGCATCGACACCTTTGATATTGGTGTAGGTGTGGTGCAGATAGTTGTGGCTGTGGCGCCAATTGTCTGCGGTGCCGACAATATCCCATTCGTAACGGCTGCCGTCGAAATAGGGCTCGTTCATGAAGTCGTACTGGCCGTGCATGATATTGTGGCCTAACTCCATGTTTTCGATAATTTTGGCGATGCCAAGCAGGCCGCTGCCGAGAAGCCAGGCGGGGGGGAATAGGCCGGCAAACAGTGCGGCGCGGCCGACGACTTCGCAGTAGCGCTGCAGTTTAAGCACTTTGCGGATATAGCACGCATCCCGCTCGCCAACCTCGGCCATGGTGCGCTGGGCCAATTCGTCGAGTTCGCGACCGAAGGCTTCAAGTTCTTCGGCGCTCAGGTGGCGGCTTTTTGTTGTGCTCATGGTGGTCATCTCAAAGATCCAGTTCGATGGCGCCGGTTGCGCGACTCACGCACAACCTGACGTGTTGGTGTCCCGACTGATCGAGACCAGTGACGGTATTGTTACTGTTGCCACTGAGCTGCTGGCAGCTGCAGGTATTGCAGATACCCGAACGACAACCGTGGGCAGCGGTGATGCCTTCGGCTTCCAGGGCGTCGAGAAGATTGTCCTCGGTGGAAATATCAAGTTGTCTGCCGCTTTTTCGTAAAGTGAGCGCGACCCGCTTTCCCTGCGCAGATGAATTTGAGGTGGCCTGTCCGTGAGGAGTGCTGACGTGCTTCTCCGGGGGGGTGAAGGCTTCCGCGTGAAACATTGCGGAGCGCGGGGCGATCAAGCTGCGCGCGGTGTCGATAAATCCGTAGCCGCCGCAGGCGAATACTTCGGCGTTGTCGAGGTCGGGGGTGAGGTGGCTGAGCAGGTCTTCAGAAATTCGTCCCCGCGCGGGACTCTGAAGATCGATAGCATTCAGTTTGCCGGTGCAGATTCGGTGGATTCTGAAATCCGGATGCAATTGCATTACCTCGTTAAGATGGTTGGTGAAGCAAAAGCGATCCTCTGATTTCTCCCAATACAGAAGCGCGCCGGTCATTGGCGGTGTCTGTTGCGCGCGCGCAATGATCAGGCTCGCAATTGCAGTGATACCGCTGCCGGCGGCCAGGTAGATCTCGTGGGCGCCGGTCTGCGTGCTCCCGGTTATTGCTCGTTGTCCCAGGTCGCCAAACCCCTGGCTGAGCTCGACGACTGTGCCTGTGGTGGCGTGGTCGTGAAGCCAATTGCTCATCAGGCCCTGGGGCTCGCGCCGCACGGTGATGCAAATCTGCCCTTTTTTCTGGCTCGGAACCGATTGGCTATAGCAGCGGCTTATTCTGCGGCCATTAATCTCCGCGGATACCGTGATGTGTTGCCCTGGTAGAACGGGAGCCAAATTGCGGTTGGTGTTGAGTGTCAGGGTGAGTGTGTTCGCGCTTTCCTGATGGCGGTGTGTGACTCGCGCGTAGACCCGCTGCCAAGCGGCGATACTGCCCAATTCTCTTGCCCAAAAGTCAAATTGCCGCGGGCTAATAAGGGGGCGGGTCAGTGTGTGGAGCCAGTTTGATGATGGGGCTTGGGTTGTCATTGCTTAGCTGTCATTGGTTAATTTGCGATCAATATACACTTGTATTTATAGTTGTCAATACAATTGTAAATACATATGTATATTTATCTGTATATACGCCTGTTAGCTGCGGGGTTACACTGTCTGGGTTTATCTCGGGGGAAAGTGTCAGTGAAGTCAGTTGAATCGGTGTCGGCCGGTGTTGAAAAGGCGCGCAAATCACAGGTGACCGCTCAGGATTTAATGGATGCGGCGGTGAGCCTGCTAGGTGCGCACCGCAGTGTGTCTACGCTGAGCTTGCGAGAAATAGCGCGGGAGGCGGGGATTGCGCCCAATAGTTTTTATCGGCATTTCCGCGATGTCGACGAGTTGACCGTGGCGCTGATCGACCAGGCGGGGCGAAGCCTGCGCGGGGTGGTTAGGGAGGCTCGGCAGCGCCTGTCACTTGAGCGCAGCGGTATCCGCAGTTCTGTTGAGGCGTTTATGGACCAGCTGGATTCCGATGACCGCTATTTACAGATATTGCTGCGGGAGATGTCGACGGGCTCCGAGGCGTTTCGTCATGCGGTAGACCGCGAGTTGACCTATTTTGAGGAAGAGTTGCGCGACGAGCTGGTGCGTATGGAGCAGCTGACGGGGCATGCGACCTATGAGCCGGCGCTGACCGCCAAGGCCATTACTCGCTTGGTAGTGGCGATGGGCGCCAGTGCGAATGATCAGGGGGCGGAGCAGCGTCGGGAGCTGGTCGAGCAGACGATTGTGATGATTCGAATGATTATGCAGGGCTCTCAGGCCATGGCGAAACGCGCCACCCAGGACGCAGATTCGCGGTAGCACGGCAATCGAACTGCAATTTTGAGTCATTTTTTGCAGTAGCATCTCGCCTGGGTGAACAAATAGGCCATTTTTACGGTTGTGGTATTTGCTCCACGGTGCCGGGTAGGGGAAAATACGCGCCTTTGCCGAAATCACACTCTGGAGCCTCAAATGCCCTCACGCAGCGATATCGCTAACGCCATTCGCGCTTTAAGTATGGACGCCGTACAAAAAGCCAAGTCCGGACACCCTGGTGCACCCATGGGGATGGCCGACATTGCGGAAGTGTTGTGGCGGGACTATCTGCAGCACAATCCGAGCAATCCGAGCTGGTCAAACCGCGACCGCTTCATTCTGTCGAATGGCCACGGCTCGATGCTGATCTATTCGCTGCTGCACCTGACGGGCTATGACCTGTCCATTGAGGATCTGCAGAACTTCCGTCAGCTGCACAGTAGAACTCCGGGTCACCCCGAATACGGTTACGCTCCCGGCGTTGAAACCACCACTGGCCCGCTGGGGCAGGGTATTGCCAATGCCGTGGGTATGGCGGTGGCAGAGAAGGTGCTGGCGGCGCAGTTCAACCGCGACGGCCACGCTATTGTTGACCACTACACCTACACCTTTATGGGTGATGGCTGCATGATGGAGGGGATTTCCCACGAGGTGTGCTCACTGGCGGGTACCCTGGGGCTGGGCAAACTGATCGCCTTCTACGACGACAACGGCATCTCTATTGATGGCGAAGTTGAAGGCTGGTTTACCGACGATACGCCCAAGCGCTTTGAAGCCTACGGCTGGCACGTGATTCCCGTGGTAGACGGTCATGACAGTGCCCAGATTGCTGCCGCTATTGACGCGGCGCGGGCCGAAACCGGCAAGCCGACTCTGATCTGTTGCAAGACCATTATCGGCAAGGGCTCTCCGAATAAGCAGGGCAAGGAAGAGTGTCACGGTGCGCCGCTGGGCGACGACGAAATCGCCCTGACCCGCGAAGCCCTGGGCTGGAAATACGGCAGCTTTGAAATTCCCCAGGATATTTACGATGCCTGGAATGCCGAAGAAAGTGGCGCCACTGCGGAAGCAAAATGGAATGAAAGCTTTGCAGCCTACCAGAGCGCTTACCCCGAACTGGCGGCCGAGTATCAGCGCCGCGTTCAGGGCGAGCTGCCCGCAGACTTTGCTCAGCGCGCTGCCGCATTTATCGATACCTGTCAGGACGAAGCCAAAGAAGTAGCCACCCGCAAGGCCTCGCAACTCTGCCTGGATGCCTTCGGTGAAATGTTGCCGGAGCTGCTGGGTGGCTCGGCAGACCTTGCCGGTTCCAACCTGACTATCTGGAAGGGCTCCAAGCCGGTGTCCGCCAGCGATGCCAACGGCAATTACCTGTACTACGGTGTGCGTGAATTCGGCATGTCGGCCATCATGAACGGTATTGCCCTGCACGGCGGCTTTATCAACTACGGCGCCACCTTCCTGGTATTTATGGAATACGCGCGTAACGCCGTGCGTATGGCCGCGCTGATGAAGCAGCGCAGCATTTTTGTTTACACCCACGACTCCATTGGTCTGGGTGAAGACGGCCCGACCCACCAGCCTATTGAGCAGATCGCCTCACTGCGCGGCACTCCCAATATGTCGCTGTGGCGCCCCTGTGATATGACCGAGTCTGCGGTCGCCTGGCGCGCGGCCATTGAGCGCAACGACGGCCCGAGCGCACTGATTTTTACCCGCCAGGCGTTGCCACATCAACACCGCAACGCAGAGCAACTGGCTGCGGTCGCGCGCGGTGGCTACATCCTCAGCGACTGCGACGGTGAGCCCGAAGCCATCATTATCGGTACCGGTTCTGAAGTTCAACTGGCCATGGCGGCGCAGGAAAAACTCGCTGCGCAAGGCCGTAAGGTCCGCGTGGTGTCTATGCCCAGCACAGACGTATTCGACAGTCAGGAAGGCTACTACCGCGAGTCGGTACTGCCCAGCTCTGTGCTGGCGCGGGTGGCGGTGGAAGCGGCGCACCGGGATTACTGGTACAAGTATGTCGGTCTGGACGGCCGTATTATCGGTATGGACAGCTTTGGTGAATCCGCGCCGGCTGCAGCCCTCTACGAATACTTTGGCATCACCGTGGACGCGGTGGTCGAAGCCGTTGAGGATTGCATCGGCTGATGATTCGCCTGGCGATCAATGGCTATGGTCGTATTGGGCGCTGCGTGCTGCGCGCCCTTTATGAATCTCCATACCGTGACAAGATGTGTATTGTCGCGATCAATGAGCCGGCGGACCTGGATACCATTGCGCATCTGACTCGCTACGACAGCACCCATGGTCGTTTTGTTGGCCGGGTCGAACAGGGGCCGGGCACGCTGCTGGTAAATGGCGATGCCATTGCGGTAAGCCATATCGACGGCATGCGGGCACTGGACTGGAGCCGGCACAATATTGATGTGGTGCTGGAGTGCAGCGGTACGCTGCAGACCTATGCCGAGCTGGAGGGACACCTGGAGCGAGGTGCCCGCCACGTTCTGCTGTCGCAGCCCGGTGAGGCCAAAATCCCCACTATTGTCTATGGGCTCAATCACCAAGAGCTGAACAGCGATGTGCGGATATACTCCAACGCCTCCTGTACCACCAACGGTATCGCGCCGGTAATCGATGTGTTGAATCAGGCCTTTGGTGTGCAGCACGGCTGCGTGACCACACTGCACTCGGCGATGAACGACCAGCCGGTATTGGACGCCTATCACCACACCGACCTGCGCAAAACGCGGGCGGCGGGAATGTCGATGATTCCGGTGGACACTGGTCTGGCGGCGGGCATCGGACGCATCTTTCCTGAGTTGGAAGGCCGTTTTGCGGCGCGCGCGGTGCGAATTCCAACCAATAATGTGTCAGCATTGGATTTAAGCGTTACCCTCAAGGCTTCGGTGAGTAGTGCGGATATCAATGCCGCGCTGCAAATGGCCGCGCGGGGACGCTTGGCTGGCGTATTGGGCGTCAGTGATGAAGCCCTGGCCTCCTGTGATTTTAACCACGATGCGCGTTCCTCGATTGTCGACACGGGGCAGACCCGGGTTGTCGGTGAACTCGCCAGCATTTATACCTGGTTTGACAACGAATGGGGCTATGCCAATCGCATGCTCGATGTTGTTGAACACTGGCTCGAAAATTAAACACTGAAAAGGGAAGGGGAAACCCGATGAACGTACTGAAAATGTCTGACCTGGAACTCGCCGGGAAGCGTGTACTGATACGTGAAGACCTCAACGTGCCCATTAAAGAGGGCAAGGTCAGCTCGGATGCCAGAATCAGAGCCGCATTGCCAACTATCCAGCAGGCCATGGCGCAGGGCGCCAAGGTCATTTTGATGTCGCACCTGGGGCGCCCCACAGAAGGTGAGTTTGACGCCCAGTATTCCATGCAGCCCGTCGCGGACTACCTGGCCGATCTGCTAGGGTGTGCTGTGCCGGTGGTTGCCGAGTGGCAAAATGGCGTGACCTTGGCAGACGGTGAAGTGGCAATTCTGGAAAACGTGCGCTTCAATCCTGGTGAGAAGAAAGACGCCGAGGAGCTGGCGCGGGCCTATGCCGGCCTGTGCGATATTTTTGTGATGGACGCCTTCGGTACCGCGCACCGCGCCCAGGCCTCCACCCACGGTGTTGCCAAGTACGCGCCAGTTGCCTGTGCGGGCCCGCTGCTGGCGGCGGAGCTGGAAAATCTGGAGAAGGCGCTGGCCAATCCGGCGCGACCGATGGTGGCCATTGTTGGTGGCTCCAAGGTGTCTACCAAGCTGACCGTGCTGGAAACCCTGTCTGATAAGGTTGATCAGCTGATTGTCGGCGGCGGTATCGCCAATACCTTCCTGGCGGCGGCGGGCTACAACGTCGGAAAGTCGCTTTATGAGGAAGATTTGATTCCCCAGGCCAAAGCACTGATGGAAAAATGCGATATTCCCCTGCCCAGCGATGTCATTACCGGAAAGCAATTTGCAGAAAATGAGCCTGCGACCCTGCGCCCGGTGGAAAATGTTGGCGACGACGATATGATCTTCGATATCGGCCCGGTTTCCGCAGCGGTACTGGCTGCGATTCTTCGCGATGCGGGGACGATTATCTGGAACGGCCCCGTCGGGGTGTTTGAATTTGACCAGTTTGCCGACGGTACCGAAGAAATTGCCAAAGCCATTGCAGAGTCATCGGCCTTCTCTATTGCCGGTGGTGGCGACACTCTGGCGGCGGTGGACAAATACGGTATCGCCCCCCAGGTTTCTTATATTTCCACGGGTGGTGGTGCATTTCTTGAATACGTAGAAGGTAAGGAATTACCGGCAGTAGCCGTATTGGAACAGCGCGCCGCAGACGCGCGATAACACGAGCGAATATCAACAGAACTTTTGAGGGGCGGACAATGGCACTTATCAGCATGCGACAGATGCTGGATCACGCAGCCGAATATGGCTACGGGGTACCGGCTTTTAACGTCAACAACCTGGAGCAGACCCGGGCGATTATGGAAGCGGCGCGGGAAACTGACAGCCCGGTGATCATGCAGGCCTCGGCTGGCGCCAGAAAATATGCGGGCGCGCCGTTTCTGCGCCATATGATTCTGGCAGCCATTGAGGAATTCCCTGAAATTCCGGTGGTCATGCACCAGGATCACGGCACCAGCCCGGCGATCTGTCAGCGCTCCATCCAGCTGGGTTTCAGCTCGGTGATGATGGACGGTTCACTGCGAGAAGACGGCAAAACTCCGGCTGACTACGACTATAACGTCGATGTAACCCGCCAGGTGGTAGACATGGCTCACGCCTGTGGCGTATCGGTGGAAGGTGAACTCGGTTGCCTGGGGTCGCTGGAAACCGGACAGGCCGGTGAAGAGGACGGTGTTGGCGCCGAGGGCACCCTGTCCCACGACCAGCTGCTGACCGACCCGGAAGAGGCGGCGGATTTTGTCGCCAAGACCGGCGTTGATGCGCTCGCTATCGCCTGCGGCACCAGCCACGGGGCTTACAAATTTACCCGGCCTCCGACAGGCGATATTCTGGCGATTGGCCGTATCAAGGAAATTCACGCGCGCATCCCCAACACTCATCTGGTTATGCACGGTAGCTCCAGCGTGCCCCAGGAGTGGCTGGCAATCATCAATGAGTTCGGCGGTGAAATCCCGGAAACCTACGGGGTGCCCGTTGAGCAGATTGTTGAAGGTATTAAGCACGGTGTGCGCAAGGTGAATATCGACACCGACCTGCGCCTGGCATCAACCGGTGCGATTCGTCGCTTCCTGGCCAACAACCCCAGCGAGTTTGATCCGCGCAAATACCTGAAAGAAACCATCAATGAGATGAAGGCCATTTGTGTGGCCCGCTACGAAGCTTTTGGTACGGCGGGTAATGCCAGCAAAATCAAACCGGTCAGCCTGGAAGCCATGTTTCAGGACTACGAGGCGGGCCGCCTCACTGCGCAGGTCAAATAGCGATTGTTGGCGAGTGTGAGCGCCTTTATCGGTTTTGCGCTTTCGGCGTTACCGGGTTTTATATTTGGTGAGTGCCTGACGTGAGCTGGAAAGACCTGAGCATAACGCCGCTGCTGCCGCCGCTGAGCCATGACTGCTCAACGGCGGTGTCGCCCTGGGTTGGCGAGTATCTGGAATACTATGGCCTTGATTTCGAAAGAGATTTCGAAGGGCTGCGCCATTATATCGGTGCTTTTGACAGCGTCGGTGAGCGCATCGCCTGTCAGGTATTTCGGCACCCGGAAGCGGTTTGTACGGCCTTTGTTTACCACGGCTACTACGACCACGTCGGCCTGTTTAACAATGTGATCGAGTATTGTCTGCGTCACCATTGTTCGGTGGTGGCCTACGACCTGCCCGGTCACGGTTTGTCGACGGGTGAACGCGCCGCTACCAATGATTTTCTGCTCTACCGGCAGGTGTTGCGCGATGCCTTTGACGCGGTGTCCCAGTTTGAATTGCCTGCGCAGCGGGTGGCCTTGGCACAAAGCACTGGTTGTGCGGTGCTGAATTCCCATCTGCTCGACGGCGGCAGTGCTGATTTTGAGCGGGTGGTGCTGATGGCGCCGCTGGTGCGCCCCGTGGACTGGTGGTGGGGTGTGCACGCCCACAGTGTGTTGAAGTATTTCAAACACAGCCTGCCGCGCAAATTCTCGGAAAACTCCGCCGACTCGGTCTTTCTTGAATTTCTCCGCAATCACGACCCACTGCAGCACCGCTTCCTGCCCCTGAGTTGGGTGGGGGCGCTGAAAAAATGGCTGCCCTGGTTTCGGCGTTTGCCAAACAGCGATATTCCGGTGCTAATTATTCAGGGAGATGCCGATACCACCGTGGATTGGCGCTATAACGTCCCGTTGTTAATGAAGAAATTTCCCAATGCCGAATTGCTCGTCATCCCCGGCGCCCGGCATCATCTGGCCAAAGAGGGCGAGGCCCATAGGGCGGCATTGTGGCAGGCCTGCGACAGGTTTCTTTTTCGCTGATTGGGACCGCTGCCACGGGAGTTGCTTGCCAAGCCCTTGGCACTGGGCTAAGTTTACCCCTGTTAGCGGGTCGTGGGCCTGCTCTGGGCACAGGTTGAATGCCTGAAATTTACTAATAGGAGTGTCTACACTGTCATGAAACTGGTCAGTGCTGTAATAAAACCGTTCAAGCTGGATGATGTTCGTGCGGCTCTGTCGGAGATCGGTGTGCAAGGTGTCACCGTCACCGAGGTAAAAGGCTTCGGTCGTCAAAAAGGCCACACTGAGCTCTATCGTGGTGCAGAGTACGTGGTGGATTTTCTGCCCAAGGTCAAAGTGGAAATAGCGGTGAGCGACGATCAGGTAGAGTCGGTTATCGATGCGGTTTCCCGTGCCTCTGCAACCGGCAAAATTGGTGACGGCAAGATTTTTGTCTCCACCCTTGAGCAGGTTATCCGTATCCGTACAGGTGAAACCGGCGAAGAAGCTATTTGAAGTCGCCTGCCTCACGACGCGAATGGAGCCCTCGGGCTCCATTTTTTTTGTCTCGCGAAAGCTTGTGGCGGTTTAAGGTAGTGTGCGTATCGGGCTTGGTAGTCACGTCAATGACACTGCGGAAAAGCCGCTATTGATATTTTTAATTTGTGAATAAAACGCTTTGATTAATAACAAAAAAGCCTAATAGCGATCTTGTAAGACGCTCGGTTGTCGCAGTATAAATTCCAGCTATCGGTAGGGTACTTTTTTCCGGGAGGAGAGCTGATATGGGATCACGTACTCGCAATGGCGATAACAGCAAACAATCTAAAACTGCGGCCCATTTGACCACGGTTGCGGAGACCACACACGACCGAATGCGCGATCAGCTAGCGCGCGACGTGGAGGCCTTTTTGGCAAAGGGCGGAGTGATTCAGCATTTGGATCCGCATATGCGCAGTGGCATCGACACTGACTCGGATCAGGACAGCTACTAACGCCCAACAGGGGCCAGATTCGCTCACCGGTTTTCCAGTGAGCGAATAATGTCGGTCACGTCTGACCAGTCTTCAAATTCTTCCCATGCCTGGGGGTGTCGCTCATAGCGGCCGCCGGGCAGTCTTGCCTGCAGGCTGTGCATGCCCAAGGCGCTGGCACCTTCGATATCGTCCACCGGATGATCGCCAATATGCAGCACTTCCTCTGGACGGCAGTCAGCGAGAGACAGTGCCTTCTCAAACAGGTGTGGCGCGGGTTTACTGGCGCCGACTTCTTCGGCGCGCAAGCTGTGGCTAACGTATTGGCTAATGGGCATGTTGCGCAGGTCGGCGTTGCCGTTAGTCAGGCTGATTAACTGATAATGGCGGCTCAGCTCTGCCAGGGCATCCTCGACCCCGGGGAAAAGTGTGACCTCCTGGCGAGCCTTGATAAACAGCTCGAATGCCGCGTGGGCAATCTCGTCGCACTCGCGTTGCTTGTAGCCCGAGTGCGCCAGGCTATGTTTGAGGCTCTCGATGCGCCAGCGACTGATATAGTGGGCCAGCTCGGGGTTTTCCTTGAGGTAGGCCAGGCGTTCTTCCCGCAGAGCCTGTTGTGTGAGCCGCGCAGTCAGCGCGGGAGCCTCGGTGTTAAGAAAGTCATAAAACAAGGCGTCAGCCCGTTCCAGCACCGGCTTGGCCGGCCACAGGGTATCGTCGAGATCGAGGCAGATCAGGCGGAGTGATGATGCCACTGTTCAGGATTCCTTCTCATGGGGTCGCGGTAAGGCGTGGTCAGCAGCCTGTGCCCTACGCTGTGCCCTGGGGTGGCTGACGTCATAGACCTTGGCCAGGTGCTGAAAGTCGAGGTGGGTGTAGATCTGTGTGGTGGACAGGTTGGCGTGACCGAGCAGCTCCTGCACTGCGCGAAGATCGCCGCTGGATTCCAGCATATGGCTGGCAAAACTGTGCCGCAGTTTGTGGGGGTAGAGATTGTCGGGAAGCCCGACCTGTCTGGCCCGTACTTTCAAGCGGCTTTCGATACTGCGGTGGCCGAGTCGCCCGCCGCGGTTATTCAGAAACACAGCGTCGCAGTCACTGGTATCAAGATTGCGTACTTCCAGCCAGGCACGCAGCGCTTTGGCTGCCATTTTTCCCACGGGCAGTGTGCGGGTTTTGCTGCCCTTGCCGGTGACGCTCACCAGACCCTCGCGCAGATCGAGGTCGCGGCGATCCAGCGCGGCCAGTTCAGCGAGTCGCAAGCCCGAAGAATAAAATAATTCCATCATTGCCCGGTCGCGCAAATCGATGGGAGCGGTGCCTTTGAATTCAAGTAACTGCTGAATTTTGTCAACGTCGAGATTGCCGGGCAGTTTGCGACCGCTTTTGGGGGCACTGATTCCCACGGCGGGGTTCGCCGCCTGATTGTGAAAGCGGATACGGTACTTGTAGAAACTGCGCAGCGAGGACAGCTGACGCTGAATACTGGCTGGCGACGCGCCCTGGCGACGGAGCCCACCGATGTAGTGGCGGATATGACCGCCATCTACCTTGCCGAGGTCGCCAATGCTCTGTTGCTCACAAAACACAATAAAGCCGCTGAGGTCGCGGCGATAGGCCTTCCCGGTATGGGCGGAAAGACGGCGAACCGATCCGAGGTAATCGAGAAAATCGTCTACTTGCTGTTGTGGTGTCATGTCGACTAGCTTAGGGCGGTGGCCGCTTTCTCACAAGCGTTGCGCGCTGGCTTTCGCACAATGGTGCGATTCTCAAAGCGGGTCCGACTGTGTTAAAAAGCCGGTAGTTAAAATTTGGAGTAGCAGAATGTCGAGCGTGAAATACCCGGCTGTTAAGGAAACACCACCCTGGTGGGTGACATTACCCGAGGATTTTTATAGCCAATCTGACGGTACCGAGCTAGACAGTGAGTACCCCCTGAAAGTTTATGGCACCGCGGCGGTGGATCGCGTGGTGCGGGGCATGTTGGGAGTGATGATGAGCGCTGCGGCACTGCCGCGCCTGAGACAACCGGAGGCCCTGGCGCGGGATCGTGCCGCGATGGATTTTTATGCTGACCTTGCCAGTGATCGCGATGTTGAAAAAGTGTTCGTTAAACCGCCCAAGGTGACGATAGACGCCTGTCAGCCGCCGCGCTTCTCCTACAAGCCCAAGGGTATTCCGGCGTTCAATCTCAGTTTTAACAGTCCTTTTGAACCGATCAACCCGGATGTGGCGGATGTGTATATGAGCAACCGTCGCAACCGCAAAGCCCATGCACAGTACTGGGCGCACCCGACCGGCCCAAGGCCGACTATGATTTATGTTCACGGTGTGGTTGCCAGTGCCTATTCCTTTAACGCGCAGTTCTTTCACCTGCGTGAGTTATACGACCATGGATACAATATCCTGCTCTATACGCAGCCTTTCCACGGCGCGCGGCGGGAAGCGGGGCATCCCTTTAACGGCTACGGCCTGTTTTCGGAAGGCTTTGCGCAGATGAACGAGGCGATGCTACATGCGATCAGTGACCTGCGTGTGCTGGTGGACTACCTGTTTGGGCGCGGTGCGCCGCAGGTGGGGATATCCGGCCTGAGCCTGGGTGGATACCTAAGCTCGCTGCTTGCAGTTGTTGAACCGCGGCTGGCCTTTTGTATTCCCAACTCGCCACTGGTGGCTCCGGTCGACACGATGCGCAGCTGGTTTCCCACGCGGCAGTTAATGGATGCGCTTACTGAGCGCTCTGAGTTGACGCCCTTGGAGTTGCGGCGGGGAATGGCAATCCACAGTCCGCTGAGCTACCAGCCCAAGCTTGATCCGGAGCGGGTAATGATTATTGGTGGTGCGGGGGATCGCTTTACTCCTCCGCGTTTTGTCAGGCTGCTCCACAGTCACTGGCCGAGTAGCCACCTGCACTGGTTCCCCGGCAATCACCTGGTGCACTTCGGTCAGGCCGAGTACCTGCAGTTAATGATGCGTTTTATGGACAGCCACTGCCAACAACATGAGGTGGAGCCCCTCTAGTCGGTTGACTCGCTGTCGGGCTGGGCGACGAGCTCAGCCTCCAGACGGTGACTGACATCCATGGGTGAGCCGGTGTGGCGGGCCAGCAGCCGGTACGCCATCGGTATCACAAACAGGGTAAAGCAGGTTGCGGCGCTCACCCCGAAGACCACGACCACGCCAATCACAAAACGCGCCTCACTGCCGGCGCCAAAGGAAAACAACAGCGGCGTGGCGCCCATGATGGTGGTGATTGCGGTCATGATGATCGGACGCAGCCGCAGTTCGGCGGCCTGGGTAATGGCCTCTTCAAAGGCTACGCCCTGGTCGCGCAACTGATTGGCGAACTCCACCAGCAATATTCCGTTTTTCGCCGCCAGCCCCACCAACATAATCAGCGCAATCTGACTGTAGATATTCAGGCTTTGTCCGGTGAGGTAAAGTCCTAGCAGCGCGCCGGCTACCGCAAGAGGGACCGTCAGCAGAATCACCAGCGGGTGAACGAAACTTTCAAACTGGGCGGCCAGTACCAGATAGACCACCAGTAGCGCCAAGGCGAAGGTAAACAGCACCGAGCCACCGGCATCGATATAATCCAGAGATTCCCCCTTGTAATCGATTACCGCTTCCGGAGCGACCTTGCGGGTCAGCTCTTCGAGGTAAGTCAGTGCAGCGCCGAGGGAGTAACCATCGGCGAGGTTGGCGTCGAGGGTGATGGCGCGGACCCGATTGAAGCGATTGAGCACCGCGGCGTCACCGCGCTCCTCAAAGGACACAAAGTTGCTCAGTGGTATCAATTGCCCGCTGGTATTGGAGCGTACGTAAATATTGGCCAGGTCGGTGGGGCTGCGCTGTTCGCTGCGCTCGCCCTCGAGAATGACGTTATATTCCTCACCCTGCATCATAAAGGTGGTCACCCGGCGAGAGCCGAGCAGGGTTTGCAGGCTTTGGTTGATTTCCTGTGTTGAAACGCCGAGATCCGCCGCGCGGTTGCTGTCGACGTGCACCAGCAGCTGTGGGTGGGTTTCCCGAAAGTCGCTGTCCAGGCGCAGCAGGCCCGGGTTGTTGCGGGCCTCCTCCATAATCAGATCCCGCCACTGCACTAGGTGTTGGTAGTCGCCACCGCCAATCACAAACTGCACTGGCCGGTTAAATCCGCCGCCAAGGGCTTGTGGGACGATGGCAAAGGAGGTCAGCGCGGTAAAATCCTGCAGGCGCTGACGAATATCGGCAATGATCTCATTGCTGCTGCGTCGCTGGCCCCAGTCGTTGAACACCAGAATCGACAGCGCTTCATTGTAGGATTCCGCACCGCCGCGGCCGGCGGGGGCGCGTATGAGAAAACGCTTGATCTCGCCGTTCTCCACCAGCGGCATCAGCAGGCGCTCCATTTCCAGCACATGGCGGCTGGTAAACTCAAAGGAGCCCCCCTCCGGGCCGCGCAGCATCAGAAAGGCCACGCCGCGGTCTTCTTTCGGGGCAAACTCCGCTGGCAGCTTCTGCATCAACACCACGCAGCCCGCTACCGTCAGCAGTAGCAGGGTGATGGAAATCAGCGGACGCCGCATGGTTCGCGTCAGAATACGCCCATAAACCGATTCCATGCGGTGCAGCAGTGACTCGACAAAATCCGCCAGGCGGCCGTGCAGGGCCTCGCGCTTGAGCAGCTTGGAACAGATCATCGGTGACAGGGTGAGGGCGACAATGCTGGAAAAGATAACCGCAACGGCCATAGTGATAGCGAACTCGCCAAACAGGCGGCCGATATCCCCTTCCAAAAATGTGATGGGGACAAACACGGCGACCAGCACCAGAGTGGTGGCAATGACCGCAAAGCCAACCTGACGGCTGCCGCGAAAGGCGGCAACCAGTGGCGACTCGCCGTTGACCAGACGGCGGTGGATATTTTCCAGAACGACGATACTGTCGTCCACAACCAGGCCGATCGCCAGCACCAGCGCGAGCAGGGTAAGCAGATTAATGGTGTAACCCAGAGCGTACAGAACGGTGAAGCTGGCAATCAGTGACACGGGTACGGTTAGCGCCGGAACCAGCATGGCGCGAAAATCCCCTAAAAACAGGAAAATCACCAGCACCACCAGACTGGCGGCGATAAACAGGGTCGAGTAAACCTCGCTGATGGCGCTGTCGATAAATACAGTGCTGTCGTAGCTGTTGTGCAGGGCTGTTCCCTCGGGTAGTCCCCGACGCACCAGATCGGCCTCTTTGCGTACACTCTCTGCAACACTCAGGGCGTTGGCAACGCTCTGTTTAATAATACCGATGCCGACCTGGGGTATGCCGTTGCCGCGATACAGCGCGCGGTCTTCTTCGGCGCCGAGCGCGACCCGGGCAACATCACCCAGGCGCAATACATAGCCGCTGCTGTCACGGCGCAGCACCAGATTTTCAAAGTCACTGGCCTTCTGGTACTGGCGGGGCAACTTGATGGTGAAGTCCCGGTTGAGGGATTTCAGGTTGCCGGCGGGCAATTCCACGTTTTCCCGGCGCAGGGCGTTTTCTACATCACTGACGGTGAGGTCGTGGGCGGCCAGTGCCTCGCGGCTCAGCCAGATGCGCATCGCGTATTCCGATGCGCCGCTGACCCGCACCCGGGCAACGCCGTCGATCACCGAAAAGCGGTCAACAATATAGCGTTGGGCATAATCTGCTAATTCCAGCGGCGACAGTTTTTCTGAGGTGAGGTTAAGCCACAGGATCACCTGCTCGTCGGATTCGCTTTTGCGCACCTCCGGGGCGTCGGCTTCCTCGGGGATGTCGTTGCGAATACTGGCAACCCGGTCGCGAACATCGTTGGCGGCAGCGTCGATATCGCGGCTGAGCTCAAATTCGATACTGATGCTGGAAAATCCGTCCTGACTGCTGGAGGAGACGGTTTTGATGCCGGAAATCCCGGCGATCCGGTCCTCGATAATCTGGGTGATTCTGGACTCGACCACCTCGGCGGAGGCGCCGGTGTAATTGGTGGAAATGGAAATAATCGGTGGGTCGATGTCCGGGTATTCCCGCAGAGCCAGGCGCTCAAAGGACAATGCGCCAAAGGCGACGAGTAGTAGGCTGACAACGGCGGCGAAGACCGGACGCTTAACGGAGAGGTCGGAGAGCAGCACCCTTAGGCCTCCTTGGCGACTACGTCAGTGCCGGGGCGCAGGCTCATAAAGCCCTCAACAATTACCCGATCACCCGCCTTGAGGCCGCTGCGAATTTCGACTTTTCCTGGGCGACGAACGCCAATCTTAACCTCGATTTTCCGTGCCTGTTGCTGTGGGTCGATCAGCCACAAAAAGTGCTCGTCCTGGCTGCTTAGCAGGGCTTCCTCGGGGACTTCGATGCCTTCGCGAGGTTGGGTCTGCAAACTGACGCGCATCAGCATGCCGGGCTTGAGTTTTCCCTCAGGGTTGTCCAATAACGCTCTTGCGGTGATGCTGCGCGACACCGGGTCAATACGCTGGTCGACGGCGGAAATTTTGCCGGTAAAGGTTTCATTGAGGGCATCGCTAATTGCCTCTACTTGCTGACCGATGTGAAGGCTGGGCAGCGCCAGGCTCGGCAATTGAAAATCCAGTTGCAGGGTGTTCAGGTCGTCGAGGGTGGTGATCGCGTCGCCGGGGGAAAGCAGTGCGCCGGTACTCACCGCGCGCAGACCAACATAGCCGGCAAAGGGAGCGTGTAAGGTGCGTTCATCGATTTTGGCCTCTGCCTCTGCAATTTGTGCCAATACCCGGTCGCGGGCGCTTACGCGCTGGTCGTATTCATTGCGTGCCGCGACCTGTTTTTCCAGCAGGGGTTTAAGGCGGGAGATTTCCCGCTCCTGTTCGGCGAGATCGGCCTTTGCAGCGGCCAGCAGGGCGCGCTCCTCGGCCTGGGCCAGTGTGGCAAGCAGGGTGCCCTTCTTGACGTACTGGCCGTCTTCAAAATACAGGCCGGTGAGTTTCTCCGACACGGTTGTGGTAACAATAATCGATTTGCGGGCGCTGAGCGTGCCCAGGGCGTTGATCGTTGACGAGAGTGGTGTGACCTCGGTGGTGATGACTTTCACCGATACCGGCGGGCGCGCCGCAGTTGCCAGATTTGCTGCCTTTTGTTCGCACCCGGCCAGCAGCATCACCATGCTGGTGACGAGGGACATCAGGCGTAGTGAGCGGCCATGCATATGCGGACTCCTGGTTCGGTGCGATTCGTTATTGGTCGACAATCTACTTTAACACCTCGGGCGGAAAAACCCCTCGTTCGCGTGGTTTGTTGTCGGTTGCGGTGTTGCCGATTGATTCGAGTAGGTTTTGCCCGGTTCTTGCAAAGTGTACTATTGGACAGCCTGCTTCTCGCCGTTGGTGCGGGGCAGTGAAACAGATTTTATTGAACCGAATTTTCTTGATAGACAAGGATGATGCTGTGAAAAAAAGCGTATTACTGATCGGTGTTCTGGCGTGCTCGCAATTCGCGGCGGCCATTGAGGCGGAAACCCCCGAGTCGAGCTGTAAAGGGATCATGAAGCACCTGGATAAAGAGGACTATAAGGGCGCGTTGAATGATGCCCGTCTGTGCGTTGAACTGTTGGAACAGAAAGTTCAGGGTTCGGTGACAAAATCCTTTTCCGAGTCGGTGGCGGGTTGGGAGCGCACCAGTATTAGTGAAGAAAACGTACTGGGCATGGCGAATATCACCGCCGAATACAGCAAAGGTGACGACACTCTCAGTGTGTCGCTTGTCGGCGGCAAAGGCAGTGGCAGCGGCGGTGCCTTTGGCAATGCGCTGGGTAGTATTGCCACAATGGGAATGATGCAGGCCGGTGGTAAGCGGATTCGGGTGCAGGGATTGGCCGCGACGGTGACTGCAGAAGGGGAAGTGATTATTCAACTTGATGATGGCGCTTTCGTCACCGTGTCCAGCCCACAGTACTCCTCGCAGGATACCGCCATTGACGCGCTGGAGTCCTTTCTGGATGCCTTCCCATTTGCGGAGATCAACAAGGCGCGCTCCTAGCGCCTTGCTACCCCCGATCCCGATAAGGGAAAGGGGGTAATCGCGTTTTATGCGCGGGCGTCGAGCCGCTGTTGTGCGCGCTCGGCGGCGGCTAACACCTGAGCTGGTGCAGTGCCGCCAATATGGTTGCGGGCGTTGACGGAACCTTCCAGGGTCAGTACCTCAAACACATCCTGTTCGATCACATCGCTGAAACCGCGCAGTTCTTCGAGGCTCATTTCAGAAAGGTCGCGCTGCTCTGCCACGCCAAAGGCCACTGATTTGCCGACCACTTCATGGGCGTCGCGGAACGGCAGCCCTTTACCCACCAGATAATCGGCGAGGTCCGTTGCGGTTGAAAATCCGCGCATGGCGGCTTCTCGGGTCACAGCTTCGTTGACGGTGATGGCCGGCATCATGTCGGCATAGGCCTTCAGGCAGTCCTTCAGAGTGTCGGCGATGTCGAACAGCGGTTCTTTGTCTTCCTGATTGTCCTTGTTGTAGGCCAGGGGCTGAGATTTCATCAAGGTCAGCAGGCTGATCAAGTGGCCATTTACCCGGCCAACCTTGCCGCGAATCAACTCGGGTACGTCGGGGTTTTTCTTTTGCGGCATGATCGACGAGCCGGTGCAGAAGCGGTCGGGAAGGTTGATGAAATTGAATTGTGCCGAGGTCCACAATACCAGCTCTTCGCTGAAGCGCGAGAGGTGGGTCATGATCAGGCTGCCCGCCGAGGCAAACTCGATGGCGAAGTCGCGGTCGCTGACCGAGTCCAGGGAATTTTCCGTGGGGCGGTCAAAACCCAGCAGCTCGGCACTGTAATGGCGGTCAATAGGGTAGGTGGTGCCGGCCAATGCTGCGGCGCCCAGTGGGCACTGGTTCAGGCGTGCCACGCAGTCCTGAAGGCGACCGAAGTCCCGCTCCAGCATTTCATTCCAGGCCAGCATATGGTGACCGAAGCTGACCGGTTGGGCGGTTTGCAGGTGGGTGAAGCCGGGCATGATGGTATTGGCTTCGCGCTTGGCGAGGGCGATCAGGCCATTCTGTAAACGGTTCAGCTCAGTAGTAATTGCTTTGATCTCATCGCGCAAGTATAGGCGGATATCGGTGGCGACCTGGTCGTTGCGAGAGCGGCCGGTGTGCAGCTTTTTACCGGTGATGCCGATCTTGTCGGTGAGGCGGGCCTCGATGTTCATGTGCACATCTTCCAGGCTGACTGACCACTGGAAGCTGCCGTCTTCGATTTCCTGGCGGATTTCCTCGAGGCCCTGCTGGATTTGCTGCAGTTCCTCTGCGCTCAGCACGCCCACCTTGGCCAGCATGGCGGCGTGGGCCAGCGAACCGTTGATGTCGTGGTGGTACATGCGTTGGTCAAAGCTTACCGACGCGGTAAAGCGCTCGACAAACTGATCCGTCGGCTCGCTGAAGCGGCCTCCCCAGGGTTTGATGCTTGGGTTCTTGTCAGTCATGTGCTGTGGGTTCCTGTACTGGCAGTGCTTGCTCAGCTATATCGCGGAGCGAAAAGGACAATTATATCAATTTTTCGCCACTGCTGGCCTGTGGAATTGTTGTCAGTAACGTCGCTGTCATAAGCAGCGGTAATACTTCCGCATTGCCAAACCGTCGTGACGGCTTTACCTCAAATTTTCTCGCATCAGTTGGAGTACACAATGAGTGTGGTTAGTGCGCCCAGAGCTAAACTTGTCGAGTTACTCTGGCAGCTCAAACAACGCTACGACAGCAAGGATGACGGTCGGTCGATTCACTTTAATACGCTGCTGCGCGACTCCGATTATCGTCGGGCAATCATTGAGGAAGCCTCGCAAAGCAGCGATCGGGATATTCGCAATCTGGGGCGGAGTCTGCGGGTGTTGAATGCGGACGGCGAACTCAGCCAGCCCCGTCGTAGTGTGGATACTGCATCGGTCAATCCCGATATAGCTGAAATGCTTGGCGTCAAAGCCGGGAGTGAGCGCCCGCAAAAACGCCAGCCTGTCGCTTTGATTGCGGTGTGGCTGGTCGCCATTATTGGTATTGCCTTGGCGACGGTGTTTCTCCACGCCGATAACGAGATAGTGCTTTCCGGGTCGTTGCGCGGAGAGCAGTTGTGGACGGCGGAGAAGACCTGGGTTCTTGACGATATTGTCTATCTCGAAGCGGGGGCGCGACTCACTATTGAACCTGGTACCAAGGTGCTGGGGCGGGCCGGTGCCGCCCTGGTGGTAACCCGCGATGCCACCATTATGGCGCGGGGCAGTGTGGCGCAACCCATTGTCTTTAGCAGTGCTAAGCCCGCCGGGCAGCGCGCTGCCGGTGATTGGGGTGGGGTTATCCTGCTCGGCAATGCGCCGGTGAACCTATCTGGAGCGCAAATCGAGGGGATTCCCAAAAGTGACAGCCGCGGCAGTTTTGGCGGTGCGGACGGCAGCAGTAACTGCGGCGTGCTGGAGTACGCGCGGATCGAATTTGCCGGCTACGAGGTTTACGCCAATAACGAGCTTAACGGTCTGACCCTGGGTGGATGTGGACGCGACACAATTGTTCGCAACGTTCAGGTTCACCGTGCGCTCGATGACGGCATTGAGGTGTTTGGCGGCAATGTCGATATGAAGCATATCCTCATTACCGGCGCTGGCGATGACTCTCTGGATTGGGATATGGGTTGGACGGGGCGCGTGCAGTTTCTGCAGGTACTGCAGTATGCCGGTGCCGGCGACAACGCCATAGAAGCAGACAACCGTGAAGGGCGTGCCGACGCAGAGCCAATATCAGAACCGCAAATCTATAACGCGACCTTGTTGAGTGAGCAAAGTCAGGAAAAATACCAGCGGGCCATGAATTTGCGCCGGGGAACCGGTGGGCACTTCTACAATATGGTGATCAGCGGCTTTTCTGGAGAAGCGATTGATATTCGCGACCGTGAAACCGTGGCGCGTATCGATGAGGGGCGTTTGAGCTTCGGCAGCGTGTTGATCAGTAATATCGGTGTTTCCGGGCGGAACTATTTTGCCGACGAATCCGGCGACAAAGATGACGACGGAGGCTTCGGCGAGACGGCGTATTTTAAACAACACGCTGAGCTCGGCAGCGAACCGAAACTACTGACAGAGCATCTGGATGAGGGGCCGACGGGTTTTGCTGTCTCGGCAGACTCCCCCGCCCGGGTGCAGTATGTCAGCTTGCCCCAGGGCGAATTCTGGGATGAGGCGGCCAACTAC
>JBFEVY010000162.1:0-8114 GCA_041546665.1 Spongiibacteraceae bacterium
CAGGCTGATTGCGAAGATCATCAAGGGTCTGGGCGGTCGCGACATCGCAGCCCCAACCCCCTAGCACAACCTGCATACCGCGACAGATCGCATCGTCATTGTCTACAACAAGAATCTTCTTGCCGGGAAGCGGATCTGAAAACAGCGACTCCGAAACTGGCGCCTCGCCGAGTTTTATATTGTCCACAAGCCCGGTTGGCACCAACACCGAAAACATCGAACCTTTGCCAAAGGTTGAATCCACGGAAATCTCGTGGGAAAGCACCCGGGAGAGCTTATCAACAATAGCGAGCCCAAGACCAAGCCCCTTGTCTTCACGGCGGTCTCGTGCGCTGACCCGCTTAAATTCCTGAAAGATCTCTTTGAGCTGATCTTTGGGTATACCGATACCACTGTCCCATACCTGGATTTCGATAGCGTTTCCCCGCCGCCGACAACCGAGAACAATTCGGCCACTTTCAGTGTAGCGAATGGCGTTGCTCAAAAAATTGCGCACAATCCTAGCCAGCAATTGGCTGTCTGACTGCACAATAGCGGAGCTGGGCATATAAGAGAAATGAATTCCTGCCGCCTCGGCCTGCGACGCAAACTCCCTGGCAAGATTCCCCAGCAACTCACCCAGGGGGAAACTATCGACAATTGGCTCTACCACTCCCGCTTCCAGCTTCGAAATATCAACCAGCGTTCCCAGCAGCGACTCGACATCGGTAAGCGAAAAACTGAGTGACTCAATAATGCTGACCTGGGATTCGGGAAGATCATTATCAAGCAGCGCAGTGGCAAATAGCCGTGCGGCATTTAGCGGCTGTAAGAGGTCGTGACTGGCCGCAGCCAGGAACCGGGTCTTGGAAATATTAGCCTGCTCCGCCTCTCGTTTCGCCTCAATCAGACTCTCTTCAATCTGCTCGCGCTCGTCGATCTCTTTCAACAACTTGTGATTAACTGCTGAAAGCTCACTGGTACGCTCGTGTACGCGTTGCTCCATATGTTTGTAGGCGTTGCGCAGGGCTTCCGCCGTTCGCCGCTGCTCTGTCACGTCCTGGTAGGTATTGACGTAACCGCCGTCTGGAATTTTGTAAATACGGATAGACAACACACGGCCATTTTCCAATAACAACTCAGACTCGAAGGCAGATTTTTGACCGCGAATAAGGTTTTGCTCCGGAGGAAAATCCATATCCTTTAACAAGGAGCGATTCAGCACGCTGACAAACGGTGAATTCACTTCCGGTTCACGACCGTTCAGATCCAACAAATCCAAAAAGCGGCCATTCCAGGCCTCGATCTTGTTTTCATGGTTAACCAGCGCGACACCTAATGGTAGATTATCGATCATCGCCTGAAGCACACGGTTGCGCTCTGCCAAAGCACGTTCCTGCCGTGCTATTTCGCTCTGTTTTAAGCGGGTAATATCACTGTAGGCAACCACCAGTCCATTGTCGGCCGTAGACCGCTCTGACATCTGCAGCCAGCGTCCGTCAGCCATTTGAATTACCGTTTCCCGCAGGCTATCACCACGCGAGACCAGCTTGTCAAACTGGCGCTGCTCCGGGTCATAAATACCGTAGCGTATAGCGAGCGGAATGATATCCCGATAGCTGGTTTTGCCGACCTCAATCCGCGCGTCGGTATTTTCCCAAAATTTTAAAAATTGCGAGTTTGCCAGAACCAGCTTGCGATTCTTGTCAAATAGCACAATAGCGTCAGAGATACTTTCAATCGTATCCAGCAGGCGCTGCCGAGAACGCGCAGATTCAATTCGCGTTTGGGTCAGATACTGATTAGCTTCTTCCAGTTTGTAGAGCGTTTTCCGCAGCTTGATAGTACGGTCTTTGACTTTGTCAGCAAGAAGCGCTGCATCCTGAAAAGAACGGTAGGCCTCCCCCTGGTTGGCACCGCCCTTTTCGATACGCTCAATCAGAACCTGATTGATTTTCTTGAGCTTCTCATTTTCATAGCGAAGCCCTTCGAGCTCATCGGATTCAGAGGCGGGTGGAATACTGGAAATTGCCATGGGATATCCCGCCGCTCAGTGGCTTAGATCAACTTCTCTGGGGTGCCAATCGCAATACCGGTGAAGGTGTGATTAATATGCATCGCATCACAATGTTCGCCATAGGTATTGAAACCAATCACCTTATAACGCCGGTAGAGCTCAGATACTTTCTCCAGGGTACCGTGCTCGGCCATTTCAATACGGCGATGTATGCAGTCATAGCCAATAACCAGCTCCGGCTCGCCGATTTCGTCGACCACGGCTGACATTCGATCGGCAAACTCGCCAACAAGATCACCACTCTCCATATCGCTGAGGACAATGCCATTATCAATTGCGCAGAAGAAGGTGAGGCTGAGATCATCGTTGACCTGTTGTACAGAACGGACAAAACTGCTGTCGCCAATCTGCACCGAAAGAGGATGCAAGGCGAATGTTTTGGGGCAAAGTTGATCCAGACTCAGCCCGCTTATCCGACAATACTCCAACGCGGCCGGCTCCGCGTTAAACTCATAGGCCACTCTTTTTTCAGGGTCAGCATGAGTGACAACCAACTTCTCCTTACCCGCCTGCAGATGATGGCCGCTGAGCACGGAAAACGAACACACGGTATTCACCATAATCAATACCGCTGCATTGCCGTAGAATTTCCCGTCAGAATACACGTGAGTATTGCGGAAATGCATATTGTCACCTGCCGAACCGCCCACCAGAGGAATACCCGAGAGCGCACTGTTAAGCGCACTTAGCACCAGCTCTTCGCGAATCGCCATGCCGTCTAACATCGACATAGCAAAACTATTGTGCTCCAAAGGCGCAACAGCGCGTTCCGCAAGCTTATCTAAGGATCTGCGCACAACTGAGTGGGTCTGGGTTTCGGAGAACGCGGCGAGATTTTCGATCAGGCTGGACTCCACAACAAAGTAGTCTGCAGATAGTGAAAACCCGGTGATTGCGCCGTCAGTGATGCCACCAGGTAAAATTTCGCCTGCAGTGGTACATCCCATTAGGGGAATATCGCCAAACTGTTCCTTCAACGCTGCCGCCAGACGCTCGCGATCATAATCAACACAGCAGTAAAAAATAACGCATGCAGGATTATCCATCGCAAGGCTGCGATGAAACTCGATGGCAGCTGTCTCGGGGTCGCGGCTACTGGAGCCGCCGACACTGACAACCGGGCCATTCGTAACGGAAGACTTGGCAACAGCATTCGTCATTCGGTAGTCCTGCTTATTATTTTGTAGTACCTCGAGTATAAGGTTTTACACCTAAAGTTGCAGCTAAAGCCCATTATACTTAAGTCGCATATTTCAATATTTGCGCTCTATTTCACTACAGAGCAAGACAGGGAAGGCGACCTTCCATTACGTCTTTCATCGCCCTGATTTTCTTCAGCTTTTCATCAATAAGCGACTGATTACAATGTATATTTTTTGCGACAACCTCCTGGTGAATCAGCGCCGCCGGAGACCGCGACAAAAACATGATGCGGTCGGCCACTCTTATTGCCTCCTCAATGTCGTGAGTGACATACACCAGTGTCAGTCCATCATCGCGACAATGTGCAAGAATAAGATCTCTGAGACGTTCGACACTGGGCAAATCAAGCGACACAAGGGGCTCATCCAGCAGTAACAAACCTCGCCGCGGCATCAACGCCCGTGCCAGTGCGACACGCCGCTGCATCCCACCTGATAAGGCGCCAGGGTAACGTCCAGCCACGCTCTCCAGCCCGACACTTTGCAATAATCGCGCCGCACGGGCCTTTGCTTCACTTACTGGCAGTCCCGGCGTCACGAGTACCAGATTTTCTTCTATGGTTAGCCATGGGAGCAGTCGGGCATCTTGAAACATCACTCCGGCTGCCGGCCAGTTTCCCTTATCTTGACTGCCACTCGACGCCGACAGCTTCCCGGTATATCCACGGTCGATACCCGCCAAAATCCTCATTAGCGTGCTCTTTCCGGCACCGGACGGGGCAACAATTGCAACACGCTCACCCTGCTCAAGCTCAATGTTCAATCCAGAGATAATGGGCTTACCGTCGCTATAGCGTTTACTGTCAATCTCAATCTTGAGCATATCTACCCTCCGGAGTTTGGCGCCATGCCAGAGTGGCCGCTTCCCATCGCCTGATAAAAAAGGCATCGACGAGCAACATGATCCCGGCAAAAACCACCGAATATGCAAGAATGCCGGCAATATCAAAGTACTGAAAAAAGACACCGAGCTTGAAACCAATGCCGTTGCTACAACCCAGTAATTCAACAACCAAAATAATTTTCCAGACCAGGCTGAGACCAGTGCGGATCGCCGCCAGTAAGTGAGGATAAAGCTGAGGAAAATAAATCTTGGAAAAGCGCTGCCAAGGCGGCAGTTGAAACGCCTGCCCAACCTCCAGTAACTTTTGATCTACCGCGCGCCCGCCTTCCCGTAACATCACCGCGATGGTCGGCACCTTGTTTACCACCACCGCCGTAATTGCCGCAGTTTCGTTGAGGCCAATCCAGATAAAGCAGAGAATTATTACTACCAGGGCAGGAATATTTAATAGCAGCGTCACGGGCAGATCCAACACCGCGTTAACACTAGAGTAACGCGCCATCAGCAACCCCAGTGCCGCGCCACATAGCATGGCAAGGCAAAACCCCCAGGCCAGGCGTTTTAGCGTAATAGCCAGCTGCGCACTCAGTTCACCTTCGGCAAATTCTTGCTGGATACGGTGCAGGATTTCCAATGGCCCTGGCAACAGTTGCGGGTGAAGCACCCAAACTACAAACTGCCAACCGAGCAGAATTAACAGCAAGGACAATAGCCGCAGTGTGGTGGCAGACATTCGTAGGTATGCCTCAGTTTGACCTGCGTTGCCGCCGTCGTCCCGCTCAGTTGTGCGCCCAAAATAGGGACGAATGTATCGTAAGATCGTCTGCATCACGGTGTTTACTATTTTTATTGCTTTCCGATGAACGGGAATTCTCAAGCCCTGAAAACAGCACGCGATAGGTTTTCAGAATGGCAGTTATGTGTTCGTCTTTAAAACTCAGCAAGGCGCCTTGTCGCCAGGCGTCCTTCAATGCAAAAAAGGTCTTGTCGTCGGCGGCATGCATTAGCGGACGCAGATCATCCCACTCGCTATCTGATTCTAGAAGTGTTCTTTTTGCCTGTAGGGATGCGTTTAAAAATGCGCTGAGTTGGGGGCGATGCAGCAACGCCCAGTCATCCCGAAAAACCCAGCCCAGCATCGGAACGGGGGGAGTAATTTCAAGATCGGCCAATAAGGATTGGGTGTCGCCAAGCAGACGGTATCCTTTCGCCATAGAGCGGGCATTGAAATGCCAGTAATTCACCACTGCATCCAGCTGCCCCCGCTCCAGAAGTGCACTTAATAGTGGCGGTGAACCATATCTAAGTGTATTTTCGTTAGCCAGATCGACATTGCTTCTGGCCTTGCAGTAAAACCGCGCCACCGCCCAATTTTTATCATGTGGGCCGCCAGCAACGCCTATCGTTTTGTCCTTCAAGGCACACAGCGTGTCAGCCACTCCAGGTCGAACAAGGAGTCCGCCCACAGCGGTCGAATAGGGAAAGTAATCAAACTTTCTTCCGTTTTGGCGTTGCTCTAGCACCCACAACCAATCGCTGACGATCAGATCCACCGCGCCACTTTGTAACGCGATCAGCGTCGCCGACGGTGAGGCAAACTCTTTTGTTTTAAGCGCAAACCCCTCGGCGTGGTCCAGCTTGAGACTCTGAATAACAGCAAGCTCCCAACTAACAGTTCCCCCTTTAAGAACGCCAATGGTCACTTCCGGTAGCGCCAGGGCCCTGAAAGGCGCAATCATCAGCAGCGAGATGAGAGCGTATCCCAACAGACCACGGGTCAGCCTCATGTCAGGCTCACCGAGTTACGGGTGTTTCGAAATACCAGGGGACGCACGTCATCTTGGTGATCCGCCTCGCGCCGAGCATTGACCACAATATGGTGGTGCTCAGATTTGCCGCATACCGGGTCAGCATTGCGGGCATCGCCGGTGAGAAGAAAGGCCTGACATCGGCAACCACCAAAATCCTTATCCTTCTCACTGCAGCTTCGACAGGGCTCCTTCATCCAGTCATCGCCCCGATAAAGGCGAAATCCCTCAGATTGGTACCAGATATGATCCAGGCTGTGGTCCCGAACATTGGGGAAGCTAAAAGGTAAATCCCGGGCGTTGTGGCATGGCAGGGCCAGGCCATCTGGCGCGACGGTAAGAAACACCGCACCCCAACCATTCATACAGGCCTTCGGGCGCGACTCGTAATAATCCGGCACCACAAAGTAGATTTTCATTTGCTCACCGATTTCTTCTCGAAAACGGTTGGTGACCAGTTCAGCGCGCTGCAATTGCTCCCGATCCGGCATCAGGGCATCTCGATTATGTAAAGCCCAGCCGTAGTACTGGCTGTTTGCAAGCTCCAGATAGTCCGCACCCAATGAAAAGCTCAGGTTTAAAATACTTTGAAGGTGGTCGATGTTATGGCGATGCAATACAACATTCATCACCATTGGGTAGCCCTGTTCTTTTATAGCCTGGGCAACCTTTAACTTGGCGTCGAAGGCCTTTCTGCTGCCAGCGAGCGCGTTGTTACGCTCTTCATCACTGTCCTGAAAGCTAATCTGAATATGATCCAAGCCCGCTTCTTTAAGCGCCGCCATACGGCTTGGCGTTAAACCAATGCCCGAGGTAATCAAATTGGTGTAATAGCCCAGCGACCGCGCCTCACTGACCAACTCTTCCAGGTCCTGGCGCAACAGTGGTTCTCCGCCTGAAAACCCTAATTGCGCTGCCCCCATTTCCCGGCCCTGAGCAAATACGCGCTTCCACTCCTCGGTAGTGAGCTCCTCTTTAATAGCCGCGAAATTAACCGGGTTGGAGCAGTACGGACACTGCAGGGGGCAGCGATAGGTCAACTCTGCCAACAACCACAACGGCGGCCCGGCATTTTTACCTTTCTCTGACTGAAAGGCGGATTGTTTCGAATCAGTGGAAAGACAGCCAACGTCGCTCATTCGCCACCTCCACAAAGTCCATCAGGTCTGCCGATAGCGTATCGACACCGGGGAATCGATCGGCCAGCGCGGCAATTATCGTTTCTATATCCCGCTTGCCATCACACATCATCAGTATTTCGGCCGCGCTGGGATTTAACTTGACCATACCTTCGGGAAACAACAATACATGGCAACCCTGGGCCGGTTCCCATTGCATACGAAAACCCGGGTTCAACGCCGGAATACAATAGCGAGAGGGTTTGGTTGCCAGATTAGTCATGGCGGCCTCCAATACAACAGTGATATGGCGGGCGCTGGTAGCAGTAAGCCATAGTCATGGCATCAAGCATGGTCCACAGCACATCCAGTTTGAATTGCAGTATCTGCAGGGCATGCTCTTGCTCGGCAGGGGTTCTGAAATGCGCAAGCGTAAACGTCAAACCAAACTCGACATCCCTTCTCGCTTCAGACAAACGTTTCTGGAAGTACCCCAGGCCTTCGGGTTCTATCCACGGGTAATGCTCCGGCCAGGTATTCAAGCGCTGCTTGTGTATTTCCGGCGCAAACATCTCGGTAAGTGATGAGCAGACAGCGTCCTGCCAACTGTTTTGACGGGCAAAATTAACGTAGGCATCGACCGCAAAGCGCACGCCGGGCAGCACATGGCGATGATCGAGCAACTCCTCCCGGCGCAAGCCACACGCTTCGCCGAGTTTCAGCCAGGCCTCAATACCGCCAAAATCACCGTCCCTGCCGTCGTGATCCAGTATCCGCTGCACCCACTCGCGGCGAACCGCCGGGTCTGGGCAATTCGCCATAATGGCGGCATCCTTCATAGGAATATTGACTTGATAGTAGAAGCGATTGGCAACCCAGGCTCGAATCTGTTCGCGGGTACTGCGCCCCTCATACATCGCCACCTGAAAGGGATGGTGAATATGGTAGAAATTTCCCTTGTCCCTCAGTCTCTTTTCAAATTCCGCTTTCGCCATTATTTTTACCGCAGCTATTGCATTCATTATTTTTGGCTCCCGGCTATACGCGCTATTGGCTCGCGACTTTTACTCCCGGCAAAAGTGCTGC
>JBFEVY010000257.1:0-5314 GCA_041546665.1 Spongiibacteraceae bacterium
CCATGGAATGCCTTGGTGGCAATGGTGTGGTGGAAACCAGCGTGATGCCGCGCCTGTACCGCGAGGCGCCGATTAACGCCATTTGGGAGGGCTCAGGTAATGTACAAGCTCTGGATGTTCTGCGGGCCTTGGCCAAGGAACCTGAGGTACTTGAACGCTGGTTCGCTGAAATTGATCCCGCTGCGGCGCAGTCTGCGGTGCTTAAACGAGCGGTCGATCAGTTGAAAGCCGGTTTTAGCGGCGGCAAGGACATTGAGTACGGTGCGCGTGGCTTGGTTGAGGAGCTGGGGTTGTGCTTTCAGGCTGCCACGTTGTTGCAGAATGGCGATCCGGCCGTGGCGGAAGGTTTTATCGCCTCCCGATTTGGCGCGCGCCAGGCGCTCTACGGCGGGCTGCCGGAAAATGTGGATATTGCCGCGATACTGGCGAGGGCATTGCCAGAGCAGTATTAGGCCAATATCGTCTCCACAGGGCTTGAAAAAACGTCGTGCGCCCCCATTAAACCAGCCGAGAAGGGCGAGCCTGAATATTGCTGTATCGGGCTCGTAACCAATATCTGACTGTTTTAACGGATAGGGACCATGTCGACTACAGAAAAAGAAACCCTGGGCTTCCAGACCGAAGCCAAGCAAATGTTGCAACTTATGATCCACTCGCTGTACTCCAATAAGGAGATATTCCTGCGCGAGTTGGTTTCCAACGCATCCGACGCGGCGGACAAGCTGCGTTTTGCGGCACTGGCAGATGGCAGCCTATACGAGAGTGACCCAGACCTGCGGGTGCGGGTGACCGCAGACAAAGACGCCGGAACAGTAACGATTTCTGATAACGGCATTGGCATGAGCCGCGATGACGTTGTTAACAACCTCGGAACCATCGCGCGTTCCGGTACGGCGGAGTTTCTGAAACAGCTCAGTGGCGACCAAAAGAAAGATTCGCAACTGATTGGCCAGTTTGGTGTGGGCTTTTATTCGGCTTTTATCGTGGCCGATAAAGTTGAGGTCTTTACCCGCCGCGCCGGCGCTCCTGCGAGCGAGGGCGTGCATTGGGAATCTGCCGGCGAGGCAGAATTCTCGGTGGAAAGCTGTGAATTGGCTGAGCGTGGCACGAAAGTGGTTCTGCACCTGCGTGAAGATAGCAAGGAGTTTGCCGACGATTGGCGACTGCGCTCCATTATCAAGAAATACTCCGACCATATCGGCATTCCCGTGCAGATGGAAAAGCCTGCGGCCCCTGCTGCAGAGGACGAGGAATCTGCAGAGTCTTCCGCGCCGGAGTTTGAGGCGGTGAATTCGGCAACAGCACTGTGGACGCGCCCCCGCACTGAAATCAGTGACGAGGAATATCAGTCCTTCTACAAGCACATTAGTCATGACTTCAGCGAACCGCTGTATTGGAGCCACAACAAGGTTGAGGGCAAACTGGAGTACAACAGCCTGTTGTATCTGCCCAGCCAGCCGCCAATGGATATGTGGAATCGTGATGCTGCGCGGGGGCTGAAACTCTACGTTCAGCGCACTTTTATCATGGATGATGCTGAGCAATTTCTGCCCCTGTACCTGCGTTTTGTAAAAGGTGTGGTGGATTCCAACGATTTGTCGCTCAACGTCTCACGGGAAATCCTTCAGCAGGACCCGGCGGTCGATTCCATGAAGACGGCTTTGACCAAGCGGGTGCTGGACATGTTGGCCAAAATGGCCAAAAACGAGCCCGAGAAATATCAGACCTTCTGGAAGGCCTTTGGTCAGGTGATGAAAGAGGGGCCTGCCGAGGACTTCAGCAATCGCGAGAAAATCGCCAAGTTGTTGCGTTTTGCCACCACCCACGACGACAAGGCCGAGCAGCTGCATTCTCTGGAAGACTACGTCGCACGGATGAAGGAAGGGCAGAAAGACATTTACTATGTGGTTGCCGAAAACCACAAAACGGCGGCCAACAGCCCTCACCTGGAGGTCTTCCGTAAAAAAGGTATCGAAGTTCTGTTGCTGTCTGACCGGGTTGACGACTGGTTGATGAACCACCTCAATGAGTTTGATGGCAAGGCTCTGAAAGATGTTGGCCGCGGCCAACTTGATCTCGGCGAGTTGGAGGGCGAAGAAGAGAAAAAAGCCCAGGAAGAACTCGCTGAGAAAAACAAAGATCTGATCGAGCGCGTTGCTAAAGTCCTCGAAGGTGAGGTTGAGGAAGTGCGCGCGACATCGAGGCTGACTGATTCACCGGCTTGTCTGGTGGTTGGTGAGCACGATATGGGGGCGCAGATGCGCCGCATTCTCGAACAGGCCGGGCAGGCTCTGCCGGAATCCAAACCGATTTTTGAGCTCAACCCCGAGCATCCGCTCGTGCAAAAGCTTGACCTGGAAGCAGATGAGGATCGCTTTGCGGACTTGGTTGACGTGTTGTTCAAACAGGCACACCTTGCGGAGGGCGCGCAGCTGGACGACCCGGCGGGCTATGTTCACAAACTCAACAAGCTGCTGCTGGAATTGAGCTCCTGATCGCAGACTGTTGTCATCCTATAATAAGGCGGCTTCATAGCCGCCTTTTTTTTAGGGTAGACTGTGCACAATTCCGCAATGTTGTGATTAAGGAAACAGAATGCCTAATAAACATAAAGTTGCCATTATTGGAGGTGGCAGTTTCGGGACGGCGATCGCCAATATTGTTGCCGATAATGGCCACGATGTGTGCTTGTGGATGCGCAATGAAGAACGCGTCAATGAGGTTAATGAAAGCCATTGCAACAGCCAATATCTGCCGGACATTGAGCTTAATCCCAGCCTGCGAGCCAGCTCAGACCTGCTGAATACGGTGGAGGGCTGCGACATTGTTTTTGTCGCGGTGCCGAGTAAATCGAGCCGGGAGGTGGCGCAGCAATTGGCGTCGCATCTGCAACCTGGGTGTATGGTGATCAGTACGACCAAGGGTATCGAAGCTGGCACCAACAAATTAATGAGTCAGGTTTTGGCTGAAGAACTGCCCAATGTACGGATAGGCGTTATGAGTGGGCCTAACCTGGCAAAAGAGCTGGCGGCCCGGGAAATCACCGGTACCGTTATTGCCAGTGAAGATGAGTCCCTCACAGCGACAATTCAGGACCTTCTGCAAAGCAGTTATTTTCGCGTCTATGCCGGTCATGATGTTTACGGTGTGGAACTGGGGGGCGCGCTTAAAAACGTGTATGCCATCGTCTCAGGCTTGGCCGCTGCGCTGGGGTGCGGCAGCAATACCATCGGTATGTTGCTCACCCGTAGTCTGGCGGAAATGAGCCGTTACGCCGTGCAGGAAGGGGCAGATCCGCTGACCTTTTTGGGATTGGCCGGTGTGGGTGACCTGTTCGTCACCTGTACTTCGCCACTCAGCCGTAACTACCGGGTTGGTTATGAAATTGGCAAAGGCCGTGAACTGGAAGAGGTTGTGGCTGAGCTCGGTCAAGTGGCCGAAGGGATTAACACGCTCAAGCTGCTCAAGGAGCAGTCCGATGAGCTGGATATTTATATGCCTCTGGTCAACGGGCTGTACGATATTATTTATCGTGGTCGTTCCGTCTCTGATGTCATTGGCACCATGATGTGGGCTGAGCAAAACCGCGACGTAGAGTTTTCTGTGCCGCCCTGTAAGGAAGTGTAGGGCCTGTTTACACTAATTCGATTGTCACTGTTATGTCTAAAAAAGCGTCAATCAAGCGGACCCCGCCGGGGAGCGAGGAGAGCGGTTTGGTTGTTCCAAATAATCGACGAGCAACGCAGAGTGACGCTTTTTTAGCCACAACCCTCCGGGCTGGGGCCATTTTTGACCCCAGCGTTGTTGCCAGCCACTTGTTTAGAGTGACTAAACGGCGTGTCTGTCGCCTAGCTGGAGGCAAAAATGACCGCCAGCAGTGATAATCGAATTAGTGTAAACAGGCCCTATGTGGAACTCCTGCTTATGCGCCACGGCTCCGCTTCATGGGAGGCGGCCAGCGACGATGAGAGAGAGCTGACACCCCGCGGCGTGGCTGAAGTCGAAATGGCTGAACAATGGCTGGCCCAATCGGCTTGGCGCCCGGAACAGATTTGGCACAGCCCGTATCGACGCGCTCGTCAAACCACCGAAATTATCAACAAAAACTGGCGATGCGCCTGTCGCGAAGTGGCTGAAATTACCCCGGACAATTCCATCGCTGAACTGGAAACAGCCCTGGATGACTTTGCCGGAGAACGATTGATGATCGTCTCTCACAATCCGCTGTTGAGCCGCGCGATTAGTCATTGGCAGGGGGAAGGGCAGAGATATTGGGACCTGCAACCCGCGAGTATCGCCATGATTCGTGCAGAGGTGTTTGCGGCGGGCTGTGGCGAGCTGCAATGGCTGCGACATTACCCTGATTATCAGCAAAATAACCGATAACTCAGCGCTGATTTAATCACTTCACTGGAACGCTGAAATGAACACGAAATCTCTTCGCGAGTGTCTCTACGAAATCGACGGAATTCCTATTGCTGGGCGGTTATGGGGTGATACCGGGCCGAAACTGATTGCCTTGCACGGTTGGTTGGATAATGCGGCGAGTTTCGACGCGCTTGCCGCGCAGCTTCCAGACACTCAATTGCTTGCACTGGATCTTCCCGGTCATGGCCACAGCGGTCATAAGCCGCCCTCTGGCGGCTATGCAATTTGGGACGACCTGCGCTCGGTGCTGGGTGTGGCGGACCAGCTTGCTTGGGATCGGTTCGTCATCGTCGGTCATTCCCGCGGGGCGATGATGGCGAGTCTACTAGCAGCGGCGGTTCCAGAGCGAGTTGATGCGCTGGTGTGTATCGACGGTATGGCGGCGCCGCCGCTTCCCGAGGAAGATTTCCCGAGGCAACTCGGGCAGTATCTGCGTGAATATGGCGCGTCAGCCGGCCCCCTGAAATCGTATGCCAGCTTGCAGGAAGCCGCCGACGCCCGCATTAAAGCGATGCCGATGAGCAATGCCTCGGCATTAAAGATTGTCGAGCGCGGAACCTACCGCGGTGACGACGGGCGCTACTACTGGCGTAGCGATCGTCGTGCCAGCCTGGCATCCCCGGTAAAACTCAGCGCCGGTCAGTGGCAAGCGGTGGTGAAACAGTCAGTGCCATCGCTTTTTATCTGCGCCGAATCGGGTTTTGGCCACCATATGCCAAATATGTTTCCCGAGCTGGAGCAGCATTTCGAGGTGGCCTATGTTGCTGGCGGCCACCACTGTCATATGGACACGGGGGTTGATGTTGTCGCGGAAAAGCTGCGGGCGTTTATTGCACGGCATCTCTCCGCCTGATTGTGCCTGAGGCGCTTAAGACTTCTCAAACAC
>JBFEVY010000390.1:0-2821 GCA_041546665.1 Spongiibacteraceae bacterium
GGAGCAATACCACCCCGACCGCCTGGGTCAGCTTTTTCACTACTGACTGAATCTGGCTGAGCACCTCGTCCACCTCAATCAAGGTAATCGTTGGAAAATCACGCAACAACTCCACTAACTGCGGCTTATTCTCCGCCGCAAGATAAAAGCTGGTGATATAGCTGCTGGCGTAGCGCTCAAGACTCTCGGGAGGGAAGATAAAAAAGAAATTCGGCCGCATACTTTCCCATTCCAAACTGCGCATACTGGCCACTTCAGCAACAAGCGTTTGACCACCAATATCAAATTCAATCTGACTTCCGAGGACCAAGCCCAAGTCCTGCGCCACGCCACTCTCCACTGACACCGGCAAAACCTGCCCCGCTGGAGACGCCCCGCCGGATTTCTGGCTTTCACTCCACCACTGGCCCTGCAATATCGTGTTATCCGACGGAAGCGTATCCGCCCAACTGAGATTCATTTCCCGATCGAAACGCTGCGCCTTGGCCTGGTCGCCAAGCACTGCTGTCAGCGGTAGCCCATCAACGGCGCGCAAACGCCCTCGTACCATCGGATACAAACCGGCATGGGTTATCGCATGCCGCTCAAAAAAGTCCGCCAGCGCCGCGACGTCGTCGCTCTGGATATTGATGAGAAAATGGTTGGGAGTGTCCTCGGCCAGCTGCGTTTGCCAGTCGTTAATCATCGTCTCCCGCAACAGAGCCAAACTCAGCACAGCGGTGAGTGCCAAAGCGAAGCTCGCCACTTGAAAGGCATTGCCATTGCGGCGCCGATACAGTGACGCCACTGTTAAACGAAAGGCGGGCGAGCCGCTTAGCCCGCCAACGCGCCGCCGCAGCCCCGCAATCACCCCAATGACAAGCAGCGCTGTGCCACCACCAAGCAATAACACCGACATCAATAGCACGGCAGTTAACACCAGCTCACCACTAAACTGATACATCAGCAGGGAAATACCGGCAATGCCGAGCAGGCTGCTTTTGACGAGCCCTCTATCGTCTTCATCGGCATCCCGCCGAAGGACCCGCAGCGGTGAAATTCGACTGAGCCGCAAAAACGGCGGCGCAGCGAATACCACACAACACAGTACGGCGGTTATCACACCCAGTAACGGCGCGCGATAACTCATCTCCGGCAGTGAAACGGCAAAAAGCGCTTTCAGGCTTTGCATGAGCGCGGCCTGGACACCACTTCCCAGCAACAAGCCCACTGCCGAAGCCAATCCACCAGTCAGCAACAGTTGAATAAAGTAATAACGCAATACCCGCGCCCTGCTCGCCCCGAGTGTTTTCATAATGGCGACGGTATCGACACTTTTTTGCCCGTAAGACCGGGCAGATTGCGCGATTGCGGCTCCCGCCAGGGCAACCCCCAGCGACGCCGCCAGCAATAAATAACTCTCCGCACGATCCAGCACACTGGCCATCGCCGGCTGACTGTCGCGAACATCTTGCCAGCGCTGACGATCGCTAAGCTGCGGCGCCAACCACTGGGCATAGCTATCCAGCTCAGCTTGGGGGCCGCTAAAAAGATAACGATAGGAAACCAGACTGCCTGGCCCAACAACTTCCGTTGCCGCCAAATCCGCCTTACTCATCAAGGCGCGGGAGCCGTAGAAATCCATGGCACTGCCACCGTCGGGTTCTTTTACCAGCGCGGCGGTCACGACGAGATTCGCCTCTCCAACGTACAAACTATCGCCAACATTGACCTGGAGCAGCGCGAAAAGCCGGGAATCAAGCCATATCTCGCCTGCGTCCGGCCCGTTAGCCTGTTCCCGAGTCTCGCCAAAGGGCACCTGACTCGTCACCACCTTTCCGAGCAACGGATAGGCACTGGACACCGCACGCACCGACGCCAATTGCATATTTTCACCGGCAAACAGCATTGACCGAAAACTTGCTATGTCGGCAAGCTCAAGGCCTCTTCGCTGCGCCTCCACGAGCCACCGATCAGGAACCGGCAGAGTGGAATTAAGGACACGATCCGCCGCCAGAAAATGATGACTCTGCAAATCCAGTGCGCGCCCCAATCGCTCACTGAAACCGGCAATACCACTGACAACCGCCACGGCCAGAACCAGCGAAACACTTAGCAAGCGCAGCTCACCACCGCGCCAGGCCCGCCACCAGCCCTTCCAGGCGGCACCGAGCTCCCCAAGACCGCGATTCCCCCTCAGCGCTTTCACTCAACAACCTCGGACGCGGCATTCACTTCGTTCAGCAGGCCGTTTTGCATTTCAAAACAGCGTTCACAACGACGGGCGAGGGGTATTTCATGGGTAACCAGTACCAGCGTGGTTTGCCGGCGCCGGTTCAAAGAAAACAATAGATCGATAATATGCGCACCCGTCACCGGATCCAGATTACCCGTGGGCTCGTCGGCAAACAGTACCTCTGGCTGCACAGCGAAGGCGCGAGCCAAGGCCACCCGTTGTTGCTCTCCCCCCGACAGTTGGCGAGGGTAATGATTTGCGCGCCCTTCCAGGCCCACATCCCGAAGACAGGACAGCGCCGTTTCCGCGGCCTTCGCTTCGCCACTCAATTCCAGCGGCAACATAACATTTTCCAGCGCGGTCAACGCCGGCAACAGCTGGAACGATTGAAAGACAAAACCCACCGACCGGGCCCGCAAGGCCGCGCGCGCGTCTTCATTCATCGCCGAAATCATTTCGCCGCACAGGCTTACCCGACCACTGCTGGCCACATCCAAACCGGCTAGCAATCCCAGCAAGGTGGATTTACCGGAACCCGATGGACCGACAATCGCGACGCTTTCCCCTGCCTTGATTTCAAAGGAGATCTCTTTCAGTATGTCCAGA
>JBFEVY010000226.1:0-5987 GCA_041546665.1 Spongiibacteraceae bacterium
AGTTAGGGCGGGAGTGTATCGCTCAGCGCTACGGTGATTTTGATCGCCGCAGTCAGCAGATTGAATTGCTGGGTGAGGACTGCCGTGTTGCCGGTGATCGATTCGCCCTGCAGATATTAATCGAGAATTTGCTGCGCAACGCCAATAAATACTGCCCGGAAGGGGCGCGAGTCGAATTGTGTATTGCAAGGAAAGGCGCGGGCGTCGAACTTTGTGTGCGGGACGATGGCCCCGGTATTCCCGTGAATGAGCGCGAGCGCATTTTCGAACGCTTTTATCGCGCGGGTGGAGACCGCCACAGTTCCGGTGTTGCGGGTTGCGGTTTGGGGCTGTCGATAGTCAGCCATATTGCCGACCTTCACGATGCCCGCTTGTCGACCGATGTCGGAATTGACGGGCGGGGTTTGGCAATATGCGTTTTCTTTCCGGAGTGTCGGTTGAGCGAGGAACAACAGTGAGGATCGCTGTCTTGAGCAATAGAGTAGGGCGCTGGTCCCTCGGGCTGGTGATGATGTTGGTGTGTAGTGCGGTGTTTGCCGCCAAGCCGGTATTCGAGCTGGAAATAAAGAACCACTTGTTTGAGCCCTCAACGCTGAAAATACCTGCCAATACCAAAATCAAATTGATGGTCTACAACCGCGACCGCACGCCGGAGGAGTTTGAAAGTTATGAACTCAATCGCGAAAAGGTCATTTTAGGTGGCCAGAAAGCCGTGATTTTTATCGGCCCGCTGGAGCCGGGTCGCTACCCCTATTTTGGTGAATTCAATCCGAAGACGGCTCAGGGCGAAATCGTCGCGGAATAGAAGGGAATATTATGCTTTTAAACAGCGTGGTTATTTTGGTGAGGGAGGTGTTAGAAGCGGCATTACTGCTGAGTATTCTGATGTCGCTGACCATTAATACCGGACTGCGCCGCGATTGGTGGTTGTGGGCCGTGCCCCTGGGGCTGCTGGGGGCCATACTCTATGCCGCCCAGCTCGGGCGCATGGCTGAGTTGTTTGATGGGGTAGGGCAGGAGATCTTTAATGCCCTGAGCCAGATACTGATCTGCCTGTTATTGCCGGCCGCAATGGTGGGCTTTATTCATCGCCACTTTGTCGGCGACGCGAAGGGAAAACCGCTTTATTTGTTGGCCATTGGTATCACCGTGTTGGCGATGCTGCGCGAAGGCGCAGAAATCTACCTGTATCTTTCCGCCTTTTTGGGTGTGCCTGAGTGGCGCTCCAGCTTGTATGCCGGTTCAGCAATTGGTTTCGGTTTGGGGTTCAGCGTCGGCGCGCTGTTTTATTACTGGTTGCGAAGCTTTTCGAAGGAGCGGGCCTTATTGGTCATGAGCGCCTTGTCGGCCATGGTTGCAGCGGGTATGTCGCTACAGGCCTGCAAGATGTTAATACAAGCCGACTGGTTGCCCGACGGCGAGGCCTGGGATACCAGCCAATTTTTAGCTGAAGACGGAGTTGCGGGGCAGTTGCTGTATGCCCTGGCGGGCTACGAAGCCACGCCCGCGCCGGTTCAAGTGTGGAGCTATGCTGCGGTGTTTTTCGGCAGCCTGCTTATTCAATATGGCTATTTTTATCGCATGAAAAAAAGGAGTGTTGCCGGTGTGTAGGCAGACTGCAAAAGCGTTTTTCCTGATTCTGTTTATTGCAGTAAGTCAGGGCAGCCTGGCGGATGGTTTGGCGGTGGACCGGGTCTATGAGCCCTATGTGAACCCCCTGGAAAAAGAGCTGGAATACCGGCTTGTTCAAGTTAACGAAAGTGAATCCGGGCGCGAAAAAGACGCCATTCAGCGCTTGGGGTTTTCGGCAGCGGTCACCGAGCGTCTCGCCCTTGAAGCCTATGTTATTGCTGACGATTACGGCGAAAGTACTATCGATGCCTACGAACTTGAAGCGCGCTATCAGCTAACGGAGCAGGGCGAATACGCCGTGGATTGGGGGCTGCTGTTTGAATATGAGCGTGAGCGCTCCGGGGGCGGCAATGAACTGGCGGGGAGTGTGCTGATGGCCTCGCAGTGGAAAAAAATACAAACCACCGCGAATGTCAGTTTGATCTACGAGAAAGCCAAAGACGGCATGCGCGAATTTGATACCAATCTGAGTGTGCAGGCCAAATACATGTTTCGCCGCTATCTTGAGCCCGCACTGGAATTCTATGCCGGCGAAAATTATCGCGGCATTGGCCCGGTTCTTATCGGTACGCTGCGGTTGGCCGGCGCAAACAGTTTGCGCTGGGAGCTTGGCGGAATTATTGGCCTCGATAACGACAGCGAAGATGAAGCGCTGCGGTTTTTGCTGGAGTATGAGTTTTATTAAATGCTCGAAAAACTTCACTTATTTTTCGGTAAGTTACATCGATAATTATTTATCTGGCAGTATGTGCAGAACATTGACGTTGCTTTACAGTTTTTGTGGCCCTATTTCGGGATTGTGCTTTGATTGGGGCGAGATGGTTATCTCGCTTCTCACTTTTTCTATTCTTGAAAGTTTTGCAATTTTTATCTCATAATTATTCCTAACTAACCATAATAATATGGCGAATTTGTTGGTGTCTTTCAGAAATTCGTCTGAGGGTTAATTTTATAAGTAGAAATAGCTAGGTATTTCTATCTATTTTGGACTCGATTTTGTTTCTCAATAAAAGGAATTTCTGAAATTAGGTAGAACTCGGTATTTAAGTAGGGGTCGCCGTTTTGATGCAATGCGCAAAGCTGACGGGCTAGAGGGATACGTTATTTATAACGCACCTCTGGTCGGTTGGGTTTCCCATTCGCCATTAAAATTGCTGATTCTACTTAATGCTCATGAAAGGACTTATTGAAAAAAATGTGGGATTGCGCTTTCGGCGTTCTCTTTCGGTGTATCCATTGTGGCTGCTTATGGTGGTGTGTTTGATTTCCTGCGGGGGAGGCTCCTCTGGTGGCGGGAACGGCGACACTGGAATCGAGGTGGTCGATAGCGGTGGCTCTGGTAATGCTGTACAGGATGATGAACAGCCTGGCGTGGATGAGGTTGAAAATGATGACCTGGTTTCAGAGCCCGTAGACTATTCATCGGCATTTCGTCTTTTGCGTCAGGCTACGTTTGGTCCTGTGGAAGAAGATATCGAAATGGTTATGAATCAAGGGGGTGAAGCTTGGCTGGATTCACAGTTGGATATGAAGTCGGCTTATGATTCCAGTGTTGATGATCGCCTGACCCATTTGGAGCGGCTTGTTGAATTGGCCAGCACTGCTGAGCCTGGCGGGAATTGGTTTCCAGATAATTCGAGCAACGATAGCGGTTCAAATTACTTTAGTGGCCGCGCAGCGGGTTGGCGTACCGGTGTTTATCAGATGAGCGTCTGGTTTGAAAACGCACTAGACGCACCTGATCAACTTCGTCAGCGTGTTGCCTATGCGTTGAGTCAGATTTTTGTTACCTCAATGGTTGATTCGCAACTTGGGTCCAATGCGGAGGCGCTTGCATTTTACTACGATATTCTCGCGCGCAATGCCCTAGGTAATTTCAGGGCGCTCATGAGTGAGGTCGCCTTGAGCCCGGCGATGGGGATATTTCTTTCTCATCAAGGCAATGAGAAAGCGAGTGAGGACGGTCAATCTCTCCCGGATGAGAATTTTGCTCGCGAGTTGATGCAGCTGTTTACGATCGGTCTCTATGAACTCAACATTAATGGAACGCCAAGGCACGATAATAAAGGACAACTGATTCCTACCTACAACCAGCAAGATATTGAAGAAATGGCCAAGGTCATGACGGGCTGGGATCTTCGATACAACAGTGCGTATGGCCGAAATATTGGAAGCTACGTCGATTTTATGGAGTTTAACTCAGACCACCACCAATTCGAGAGTAAGCAGATAATGGGGCGGGTTATTGCCGATGATGGAGCAGGGGGTGACCTGGAGGCCGCATTGGATATGTTGTTTGAACATCCCAATGTGGGGCCGTTCATCGGCAAGCAGCTGATTCAGCGTTTGGTGAGTTCTAATCCGAGTCCAGAATATATAGAACGCGTTGCGCGTGTTTTTAATGATAACGGGCAGGGTGTGCGCGGTGATCTTCGAGCTGTTGTGCGCGCAATACTTTTGGATGACGAGGCGCGTTTCGCGGTTGATGACGCTGCCGGCAAGGTACAGGAGCCAGTGCTTCTTTATACCGCTTTTCTGAGGGCCTTTGATGTGGCCCCTCTTGATGGCTGGAAAATGAGCATGGAGACGGGGCGGTCACCAGTAAATCACTCCTACTATTTTTATAAAATTGAAGACACCTTGGGACAGGGGGCTTTACGGGCAAACAGCGTATTCAACTTCTATGACCCTGACTTTGTTCCCCAGGATAGTTTTTACCGCAACTCGGATCCGCAGCGAGTGCTTCCGGAAATGCAGTTGAGAACCGCAGGCAGTATTGCAAGTATTTTCGAAGTTTCGCGCTTAAATTGGTTTGTGCTAGAGCGAAACGAAATTATCCGCAAATGGGGTTCGGTAGAGGCGTATGTTGCTGAACGGAACAGCAAAAACGATGGCAATGGAAACTGGAGCTGGACCAGGTCTCTTGTATTGCTGGACTATAGCTCCGCATTGCAGGTTTTTGAGCGGGCAATCGATGGTGATAGCAATGGCGATTACCTACTGATTAACGATGCGACCGAAGATGAAAATGGTGAGACGCCTAAACAACGAGGTCTATACGCGCTGCTCGATTTTTTGGAAATGCGCTTGCTTGGCGGAGAATTATTGAGCTCGGCAACCAGAGAGCAATTGGTCGCTTATCTCGACCGCGATAGCTGGTTTAACACCTCTAGCTCACAACCTGAGCAGGAAGCGATTCGTGTCACAGCGGGTGCTATTCAGTATGTGCTGACTTCCGCCACCAATATGACCCAGCATTGAGGAGCAGGATTGTATGGAAACGATGAAAAGGCGTCAGTTACTCCGTGCTATGTTTGGTGCAGGTGCAGTGGCAAGTTTTGGCGGAGCGATGTCGCTATTTCCCTCCACGGCTCACGCGGCCGGACCGAGTTTTTCCGACTACAAAGCCTTGGTTGTGTTGTACCTCTATGGTGGCAACGACTCCTACAATATGGTTGTGCCTATGGGGAGTGGGGGAGTCAGTGGTTACGAAACCTATGCCGCTAGCCGAGGCAGCATGGCGATAAATAACACCAATCTGAACCCCTTGGGTCTGCGTACGGACAACGGGCGCAATCTCTACGCGGCGACATCGGATGGAGAAGCCTACCAAAAAGGGGTTTATCCTTTTGCCAATTGCATTGGTATCAACGGGGTAATGCCTGAGTTGGCGCAATTGTTCAAAGATGGTCAGGCTTCGGCGGTGGCGAATATTGGAACATTGGTTGAGCCTGTAAGCAAGGCAACCCTGAATACCGCCAGCTTGCCCCCGTTTCTCTACGCGCACAACCATCAGCAGCGGGCGATGGAGACCGGCTGGGCGGATAATCTTAATGCCGGCGGTTGGGCCGGTCGTCTGGCCGATATGTGGTTGGTACACAATGGCGCTGTTAATGGCGGTTCGCCACTTGGAATGAATGTATCCTATGGCGGTGCAACCCGACTAATGACGGCGAATCACAACAGCCCGGTGGTATTGAAGCCGGGGCAGGCCGGTCTGTTTCCCGACAACACCGGTTTTAATGAGGAATTATTTGCGTCATTGAATGCATCAAGTGCGACTGATGCCCCTTTGCGGCGGGTGCTCAAAAATGCCAACAGAAGAGCTGCGGGTCTGGAAGATGTTTTGTCAGGCATGTCTTCTGGCTATTTTGGAGATCAGGGGCTGACCGATCCCTACGGCAATTCACTTTTCACCAAGCCAACGTCGGAGCAGTTGGCGCTGAATGGTGGTATTAGTGGCAGAACTCTCAGCGCGCTCGAAAGTGCTGCGTCGATGATAAAGCTTGGCAGTGAGTTATCGCTGGGTCGTCAGGTTATTTTTGTCGGAATGGGGGGCTTCGATACTCATGCAG
>JBFEVY010000426.1:0-2022 GCA_041546665.1 Spongiibacteraceae bacterium
CTCACTGTCGAGCACCAATAACTTAATACCTGCATCGTTGCTGATATACTCCAACTCATCTTTGCTGAGACGGTAATTCAAGCCTACCGCAACGGCGCCAATACGCGCACACGCCAGAAACACGCAGAGGTTATCAACCGAGTTTTTGGCAAGAATACCCACCCGGTCACCCTTCTGAATACCACTTTTCTGCAGGCTTGCGGCAATTTCGCCAGTGTATTGCCAAGCCTCTGCGTAGTTAAGTTCTTTTTTGGCGTCACTGGCCATCATCAGTTCGCCACGCGCGCCCGCGTGGAATTCAAGATAGTCACCCAAACAATTAAAAATATTCATCAAAGACTCCGAAATTCACTATTTTTATCATTCACGATGTCAGCTTACCGACGGATAGCGCAGATCGCAAAACCGACGTTGCTGTTGCGCTGCATTACCGAGACAGGCATCAATGGTCATCAGTCTTTTGAGGTAGTCGCCAACATTCAGTTCCGCACTGACACCCATACCGCCGTGCAATTGCACCGCCTCTTCGGCCAGTCTGCGGCCCTTCTTGCCGATCATCGCCTTCAGGCCCGCAATCACACTGGCCCGGTCATCACTATTATCAAGAATGGCGCATTGCGCGCGCAGTATCATTGCACGGCACAACTCCGTATCGGTATACATATCTACCACGCGATGTTGCAGCGCCTGGAAAGAACCAATTGCCACGCCAAATTGCTTGCGGGTTTTCAGGTACTCCACCGTATCACGCAGCAAGGCATCCATTGCCCCCTGCGCTTCTGCCGCCAGCGCAACAATCGCCTCATCTAAAACCCGCGGCAATACCTCCGCAAATTCGCCTTCGGCGAACAAGCCATCTGCCTCGCAGGGCGTATCATCAAAGCCAATATTGACCACATCCTGTCCATCCATCATGGTCATACGCTGGCAGCGCATATTCGCTGCGTCGGCTTTAACGACAAAAAGATTCTGCTCTGAGGCTGCATCACCCGTACGCGCAACCACGAGAAAGTAATCTGCGTCCGGGTTAGGCACTAATACCTTCTCGCCTCGCAACACGTATCCTGCATCCGTGCGTTCAGCGCGGCAGGACTCCGCCCCACTCAGTCCCGACTGACCAGCTTCGACGAGCGCACACCCCAGAGTGAGTGTTCCCGCCATTAGGTCCTCCAGAAGAGTATCGCGCAGGTCACTTTGCGGCGCCGCAGAGAGCATGCGCCCAGCCACCAGAACAGATGCCCAATACGGCTCACGGAAACCCGCTTTGCCGAACGACTCCATCAGCAGAGAGCTTTCCACAATCCCACCATCGTAGCCGCCCTGTTCGGCACTAAAAGGCATTGCCAACCAACCGAGCTCGGCGAATTCGGCCCAGCAAGGTGCCCGATCCGAAGCGGTCTGATAATTTTCCAGAAAGCGGTCGACACTTTCCTTGAGCATTTTTTGTTCTTCAGTCAAAGAAAAATCCATCGCTGTGCTCCTTATAATCCAAGGCCAAATTTGGCGATGATATTTTTCTGTACTTCGTTACTGCCACCGTAGATGGTCGCCGCACGACCAAACATATACTCCCTGCGCGACAGCTGTCCGCCAAGCAGGAAATCGCTATCGACAACAGCCGTGTCACCATGATCAATCACGGCACCAAAGCCGGCCAAAATATCCCAGTGCAGCTTTTGCAAGGCCTGCTGTAATTCGGTCCCCTTTAATTTGAGTAGAGAGGATTCCATGCCCGGCGCGACGCCTTTGTCGAGTTTGTTCAACACCGACAGTTCAAGAAACTCCAGCGCCATCAACTCGATTTCAATATCGGCCAGACGCATTTGCAAATCCGGGTCAAAAGTTAGGGCGTGTGTGCCCGCCTGCCCACCAGCTAACTCGCGAATTTTGCTGAGCATCCGATTACAGTAGGCAACCCCGGAAAGCGCAGTACGCTCATAATTCAGCAGCGCCTTGGCATAGACCCAGCCCTTGTTTTCTTCACCGATGCGGTTCGTCACGGGCACCCGCACGTCATCAAAG
>JBFEVY010000135.1:0-8911 GCA_041546665.1 Spongiibacteraceae bacterium
GCGGGCTTCTCGTTCATGGCGGAATCATACCGCTTTGCGGTGTCTGAGTCTTTAATGAGGTGGGCTATGACTGAAGAAGAGCATTTGTTTGCTGAAGAAATGGCAGGGGTTAAGCCTCTCCAGTCTGAGCTGCGTGTTGCGCTTAAAAAGTCTGTCGCTGATGCTCAGGCGCTGATGGCGCGTCGTGAGGCGGCCACCGCAACCGTGTCGGCGCAGCTGAACTTTCTCTCCGCTGATGCAGAGATTACGCTGCTCGATCCCTACTACCTGCTGGAGTATCGCCGTGAAGGGGTTCAGCACGGGGTGTATCGCAAGCTCAAACAGGGCAAATATGATATCGAGGCGCGCCTCGACCTACATAAATGCACGGTCGAACAGGCGCGTGTTCAAGTCTTTGATTTTATTCGTGACGCTATGGCAATGGACCTGCGGACATTGTTGATTGTTCACGGCCGGGGCCACCGCAGCAAATCGGGTGGGGCCGTACTGAAGTCCTATCTCAATTACTGGCTGCCGGAAATTGCAGAGGTGCAGGCTTTTTGCAGTGCCCAGCCCCATCATGGTGGGGCGGGGGCACTTTATATGTTGCTGCGCAAGAGCGAGCGCAAGAAGCAGGAGAACCGCGACCGATTAACGCGAGGGCGTTCGCAATCGGTCTAGCGCGCGGGTTTAGTGAGCGCCGCGTTGCTGCAGTACGGTGGCGTAGTCGGCAGATGCGCGGTGCTCTGCGATGTAGCTAAGCACTGTGCGCCCGCTGGCGTCGGTAGCGTTAATATCGCTACCGGCGCCGACGAACATATCGGTAAACAAGGCAAAGTCCTCGGCACGCATGCTTTGGTAGGCCTTGTGTAAACGGTGAAAATCGCCGTTTGTGCCCGGTTTGGGTTCAAGTTCCAGAAAGCTGCGAATCCGGTCTTCGTTCCAGACTTCGTCGAGGACTTTTTCTTTGTCTTTTCTCATCGTGTTTCTACCTTCCCGCTGAGGGCTTAGCCGTTCAGCTTTTCGTTTAGCAGTTTATTGACCATGCCGGGGTTCGCCTGGCCCTTGGAGACTTTCATTATCTGACCAACAAAGAAACCGATCAGCTTTTTGCGCTTGCCGTCATCGGCGGCGCGGTACTGTTCCACCTGATCGGGGTTGGCGGCGATGATTTCGTCGACCATGGCGGCCAGGGCACCGGTGTCAGAAACCTGTTTTAGGCCTTTTGCTTCAATATAGCTGTCGGCGCTATCGGCCTCGCCATTCCACAAGCCTTCAAACACCTGTTTTGCGATCTTGCCGGAGATTGTGTTGTCGCGGATGCGCTGAATCAGTCCGCCGAGCTGCTCCGCAGAGATCGGGCTGCCAGTGATGGCCAGACCGTCGCGGTTCAGTGCAGCAGAAAGCTCGCCGTTAACCCAGTTGGCGGCGAGCTTGGCGTCGCCACTGCTGCTGGCCACGGTTTCAAAATAATCCGCAATGGCGCGCTCTGTGGTAAGCAGGCCTGCGTCGTAGCCGGACAGCCCGTATTCCGATTCAAAGCGCTCCCGTTTGGCATCGGGTAGCTCGGGCATCGTCTCGCGTAGCTGGTCGATCAGAGCCTCTTCAATCTTGACTGGCAGTAGATCGGGGCAGGGGAAGTAGCGGTAGTCGTTGGCTTCCTCCTTGCTGCGCATGGAGCGGGTTTCGTTCTTGTCGCTGTCGTACAGGCGGGTTTCCTGAACCACTTTGCCGCCGTCTTCCAGCAGGTCGATCTGGCGCTGGGCTTCAACCTTGATGGCTCGTTCCACAAAGCGGAACGAGTTGATGTTTTTGGTTTCCGCGCGGGTGCCGTACTCTTCCTCGCCTTTGAGGCGAACTGAGACGTTGGCGTCACAGCGCATCGAGCCCTGGGACATATCACCATCGGAAATGCCGAGGTAGGTTACGATGGAGTGCAGTTTGCGAAGATAAGCAACGGCTTCTTCTGCGCTGCGCATATCCGGCTCGGAAACAATTTCGATCAGTGGCGTGCCGGCGCGGTTGAGGTCGATGCCCGACATGCCGTGAAAGTCTTCATGCAGTGACTTGCCGGCATCTTCCTCGAGGTGGGCATGGTGCACGCGAATATTGCGGGTGCTGCCGTCCTCCAGGGTGATTTCCACCACGCCGGGGCCGACAATCGGTGCGTCCATCTGGCTGGTTTGGTAACCCTTGGGCAGGTCGGGATAGAAGTAATTCTTGCGCTCAAAGACCGAGCTGCGGTCGATCTCGGCGTTGATCGCCAGGCCAAACAGCACGGCATCTTTTACCGCCTGCTCGTTCAACACTGGCAGGGTGCCGGGTAGGGCGAGGTCGACGGCGCAGGCCTGGGTATTGGGCTGCGCACCAAAGGCTGTGCTGGCGCCAGAGAAGATTTTTGAGCGGGTGCTCAGCTGAACGTGAACTTCCAGGCCGATAACGATTTCCCATTCCATTTTATTGTCCTCCTTCCGCAGCGCCGGGGGCCAGTTGGCTGTGCCAGTCGCTGACCTGTTGGTACTGGTGAGCGGCATTAAGCAGGCCGGCTTCATCAAAATCGCGGCCAATCAACTGCAGGCCGATGGGTTTGCCACCGGTAAAGCCTGCGGGAATGGAAATGGCGGGCAGGCCGGCGAGGTTGACGGCAATGGTGTAAATGTCTTCCAGGTACATGGTGACCGGGTCGCTGACTTTTTCGCCCAGTTTAAAGGCTGGGTTGGGGGTGGTCGGGCCGGCAATCAGGTCGACCTGTTTAAAGGCCTCGACAAAATCATTGCGAATTAGGCGGCGAATTTGCTGTGCCTTACGGTAATAGGCGTCGTAGAAGCCCGCAGACAGGGCATAGGTGCCCACCAGAATGCGCCGTTTTACTTCCTCGCCAAAGCCTTCTTCCCGAGTGCGGGTATAGAGATCGTCGAGGTCTTTGGGGTCTTCGCAGCGGTAACCGTAGCGCACGCCGTCATAGCGAGACAGGTTGGTTGAGGCCTCTGCCGGGGCGAGCACATAGTAGCAAGGTACTGCCAGTTCGGTGCGGGGTAGGCTGATTTCAACGATCTCGGCGCCCAGCTTCTTGTACTCGTCCAATGCGGCGTGAATGGCGTCGGCAATATTTGCGTCAAGGCCAGCGCTGAAGTATTCCTTGGGAATGCCGATTTTCTTGCCCTGGAGGCTGTCGCCCAGTGTTGCGCTGTAGTTCGGTACCGGGATGTCCATCGAGGTGCTGTCGCGAAGATCAAAGCCGGCCATGGCCTGCAGCAGGATGGCGGCATCTTCGGCGGTGCGCGTCATCGGTCCACCCTGATCGAGGCTGGAGGCGAAGGCGATCATGCCGTAGCGCGATACCCGGCCGTAGCTGGGTTTCAGACCGGTCAGGCCACACAACGCTGCGGGTTGGCGGATCGAACCCCCGGTATCGGTTCCGGTTGCTGCGGGGGCAAGCCCTGCTGCAACAGCGGCGGCAGAACCGCCGGAAGAGCCGCCGGGGACACATTCATTGTTCCATGGGTTGCGAACCGGGCCGTAGTAGCTGGTTTCGTTGGACGAGCCCATGGCAAATTCGTCGAGATTGGTCTTGCCCAGGCAGACCACACCGCTGGCGGCGAGCTTTTCTACGACAGTGGCGTTGTAGGGCGCAACAAAATTGTCGAGCATCTTCGAGGCGCAGCTGGTGCGAACGCCTTCGGTGCAGAAAATATCCTTGTGGGCAATCGGCAGTCCGTTCAGTGCGCCGGCCTCTCCTTTGGCGCGAAGGGCGTCGGCGCGGCGTGCTTGCTCTAGCGCCAGTTCCGGCGTCACCGTGATAAAACTGTTGATGGCGCCATCGCGTGCCGCAATGGCGTCGAGGTAGTGCTGGGTGAGTTCTTCGCTCGAGAACTCGCCGCTTTCAAGGCCGCGCAGTATTTCGGCAACGGTATAGCTTGGCATAGGTCTTTAAACTCGTGTCTGGTATGGGAGTGTGTCGCGTTGTGACGCAGGCGCTTTGTCAGTCGATGACTTTGGGAACCAGGTACAGCCCGTCTTCGGTATTGGGCGCAATGCTCTGGAAGGCCTCGCGTTGATCGGCTTCGCTGACCACATCGGCGCGCAGGCGCTGAACTGCGTCGTAGGGGTTGGCCATAGGTTCAATATTCTGGGTGTCCACCGCCTGCATGGTGTCGACCATTTTCAGGATGTCGCCCAGACGTTGTTGCAGGTCTACAACCGCGTCATCGGTGATGTGAATACGGGCCAAGCGCGCGAGCTTGGCAATATCATTTTGATCTAAACTCATTGTTCACCTTAATTTAGACGATCACGTGTTGCGCAGGCATAGGTAACATTGCTTAAAACAACCGCGACAGGCATTGCTGGCAAGTGGATGCAAACCGCGCCAACTCTCGGGAAAGCCGGTAAACTTATCATATTTGCGCCTTGCCCTAAATCCCTGCCATTGATAGAGTGGCAAAGTTTTTAAAATCGGGTTGCGCAGCGTCGATGGGCGACGCCTGAAGTGGCTCAACTGTAGGCTCCGTTTCCTTCCTCGCGGGGCCGTACAAGGTGAAAATCGCACATGTTTAAACGAATTCGCGGCATGTTTTCCAACGATCTGTCGATCGATCTGGGAACGGCAAACACCCTTATTTATGTTCGCGGTCAGGGTATTGTTCTCGATGAGCCTTCGGTAGTGGCGATTCGGGTTCACAATGGTCAAAAAACCATTGAAGCAGTGGGTATTGAGGCAAAGCGGATGCTTGGCCGGACCCCAGGAAATATTACGGCTATCCGGCCGCTGAAAGATGGCGTCATTGCGGACTTTCAGGTTACCGAAAAAATGCTTCAGCATTTCATCAAATTGGTTCATCAAAACAGTTTTATTCGGCCGAGCCCACGGGTACTGGTCAGTGTGCCCTGTAAGAGCACTCAGGTTGAGCGTCGTGCGATTCGGGAATCGGTGCTCAGCGCCGGCGCCAGGGAAGTGCGTCTGATTGAAGAGCCCATGGCGGCGGCCATCGGTGCCGGTCTGCGAGTTGAGGAAGCCTCTGGCTCCATGGTCGTGGATATCGGCGGTGGTACCACTGAAATCGCCATTATCTCGCTCAACGGTGTGGTTTACTCCGATTCTGTACGCGTCGGCGGCGACCGTTTCGACGAAGCAATCGTGACCCACGTGCGCCGCACCTATGGCAGCCTGATTGGCGACGCAACAGCGGAACGCATCAAGCAGGAAATCGGCTGCGCTTATCCGGGCAGTGAGTTGCGCGAAATCGATGTGCGCGGCCGCAACCTGGCTGAGGGGATTCCGCGTCGCTTTACCCTGAACAGCGATGAAATTCTCGAAGCCCTTCAGGAACCGCTGCAAGTGATTATTCAGGGCGTCAAACGCGCGCTGGAGCAGTCGCCTCCAGAATTGGCGGCGGATATTGCCGAAACCGGGATTGTATTGACCGGTGGTGGTGCCCTGCTGCGGGGAATCGATCAATTGATTGCCGACGAAAGTGCGCTGCCTGTGGTGATTGCGGAAGACCCGCTGTCTTGTGTCGCCCGGGGAGGCGGTAAGGCGCTGGAGATGATTGATCGCCATCACCTCGACGTTTTGTCGGCAGAATAGTCTCTGATGAGGCGATGCCCTGCCGTGGGAGGAGTTGGCCATTAAACCGGTATTCTCCAAAAACTCGTCGGTAGGGGAGCGATTATTACTGCTCGGCGGTATCGCCCTGGTGTTGATACTGGTCGGGCAGCGTTTGCCGTTTATTGTGGAGCTGCGCAAGCAAAGCTCTATTGTTGCGGCGCCCTTCTATTGGTTGGTTGACGTTCCCAGCCGAATGACCGGTGACCTCCGTGAATGGTTTTCCAGCCGCAATGATTTGATGGCGGAAAATGAGCGCCTGCGGGCGGAATCCCTGATTCTCAAAGCCAAACTGCAAAAATTTATCGAGTTGCGGGCAGAAAACGTGCGTCTGCGTGAGTTGATGAACTCGGCGGAGCGAATTACTGATACCGTGCTGGTTTCCGAGGTTGTCGCGGTGGCATCTGACCCCAGTCGCCATCAGATTATGGTGGATAAGGGGAGCCGGGACGGCGCCTATGTCGGGCAGCCGGTTATCGATGCCAATGGCCTGGTGGGCCAGATTATTGAAGTCGGTAAGATGCATAGCCGGGTGTTGATGATCACTGACAGTGCTCACGCCGTGCCGGTGCGAGTCAGTCGCAACGGCCTGCGGGCCATTGCCGAGGGCACGGGTTTGATTGATGAGCTCTCTCTGGCTCATGTGGCGGCGACCACTGATATTCAGGTGGGCGATCTGCTGGTTAGCTCGGGCCTGGGTGGGCGTTTTCCCTCCGGCTACCCGGTCGGCGAGGTCAGTGAGGTGACGATCGACCCCGGCAAGCCTTTTGCGGAAGTTAAAGCCCGCCCCCTGGCGCAGCTGGATCGCAGTCGCAATGTTCTGTTGGTCTTTGGCCAGCAACCTGACGTCAATTCGGTGGATACCCATCCCGACCAAATACCGGAGAGTTGATTGTGGAGTCTCCGATACACGGCATCTGGTTTGTGGTCGTCACCATATTGGCGGCGTTCATGCTCGCCATTACGCCGATTGATGGGGTGATGGCCTGGGCGCGGCCGGATTGGCCCCTGCTGATCTGCGCGTATTGGTTGTTGGCCCTGTCAGACCGCTTCGGTATTGTGAGTTGCTGGGTGATCGGTCTGATGCAGGATATCCTGCAGAGCGCGGTGCTGGGACAAAACGCATTTGCCCTGGTGGTAATCGCGTATATTTTCCAGGTGTCGTATCAACGATTGCGAATGTTCGGTGTGCAGCGGCAGGCTGCACTGCTCGCCTTGCTGGAGCTATTTCGCATTCTTGTCGATCAATGGGCCCAGAATATTAACGGTGTTACCGAAACCCACTGGTTGATCTTTCTGCCGGTTGTGACGACGTCTCTTACCTGGCTAGTACTGCGGCCGGTGTTACAACGTATGCAATATGTTTTTGGAGTGGATTAATGCGCGAAGCAGAGCTGATTCTCGCATCTGCGTCGCCACGTCGCGCTGAATTACTGGCTCAGGTTGGGGTCCGATTTACGGTACAGCCCGCCGATATTGATGAGTCGCCGGCCGAATCTGAGTCCGCAGAGGATTATGTGCGGCGCATGGCGCGGGAAAAAGCCGAGGCAGTGGTTCATAATGGGGAGACTGCGCTCCCGGTCTTGGCGGCCGATACCTCAGTGGTGGTTGATGGCGAGATTCTCGGCAAGCCCGGTGATCGCGATGAGGCCAGGCGAATGTTGGTCTGCCTCAGTGATCGCTGCCATGAGGTTTTAACCGCTGTCTGCCTGATGTGGCAGGGGCGGCAATACGAAAGCTTGTCTCGCAGTGAGGTGTGTTTTGGCCCGCTGGACGACGGGCAAATTTCTCAGTACCTCGCTACGGGTGAGGCGGATGACAAGGCGGGAGCCTACGGGATTCAGGGGCACGCGGCGGCGTTTGTTCGGTCCATGTCGGGGAGCTATTCCGGTATTGTGGGTTTGCCTTTGTATGAGACGGTAAATCTTTTGCGGGAAGCGAGATTGGAAAATGAGTGAAGAAATCCTGATCAATGTCACGCCAGTTGAAACCCGCGTTGCGGTGGTGGAAAACGGCGTTCTGCAGGAAGTCTATATTGAGCGAACCCGTTCCAAAGGGATTGTAGGCAATATTTATAAAGGCAAGGTGGTGCGTGTTCTGCCGGGCATGCAGGCGGCCTTTGTGGAAATCGGTCTGGAGCGCACCGGGTTTATTCACGCTTCCGATATTGCTGCGCTGGATCAGGAAAGTGGCGAGCACGCCGATATTCGCAGCGGCATTCGGGAAGGTCAGGAAATCACGGTTCAGGTCACGAAAGACCCGATGGGCAGCAAGGGGGCGCGTCTCAGCACGCGGCTGTCGGTATCCTCCCGCTATCTGGTGTTTATGCCCGGGGTTGATCACGTTGGGGTTTCTCACCGCATCGACGACGAAGAAGAGCGCCAGCGCTTGCGCGAATTGCTTGAGCGGGTGGTGGCGGATGTGCAGAGTGAAGAGTCTGCGGGCCGCCACGGTTATATCTTGAGAACCGCTGCGGAAGGGGTGGGCGAAGAGGAACTGCGGGCAGATATTCAGTTTCTGTCTCGGCTCTGGGCAGCAGTTGGTCGGCGGATGAAACGGGATTCCGCCCCGGCGATTTTTTACGAAGATCTGCCACTGTTTATGCGTACCATGCGCGACCTGGTGCGCCCCGGGCTGGAAAAGATTCGCATCGACTCCCGGGAGAGCTTCCAGCGGGTCGATCAGTTCGCCGAGGACTACCTGCCTGAGATTCGCGAGAAACTGGAGTATTACCCCGGTGAACGCCCGATCTTTGATCTTTATGGCGTCGAGGATGAAATTCAGCGGGCGCTGGGGCGCAAGGTGGAGCTCAAATCCGGTGGCTATCTGATCATTGATCAGACCGAAGCGATGACCACCATCGATATCAATACCGGCGCTTTTGTGGGACATCGCAACCTTGAGGAAACGATCTTCAAGACGAATCTGGAGGCGGCCGCGGCGTTAGCACGGCAACTGCGTCTGCGAAACCTGGGCGGCATTATCATCATCGATTTTATTGATATGAAGGATGCCGAGCATCGCCGCTTGGTGCTGCGCGCATTAGAAAAAGCGATGGAGAAAGATTACGCCAAAACCAGTATTACCGGTGTGTCAGAGTTGGGCCTGGTCGAAATGACTCGCAAGCGCACGCGGGAGAGCCTGGAGCACGTACTGTGCGAGACCTGTCGCTACTGCAATGGTCGCGGCTCGCTCAAGTCTCCAGAAACTGTCTGCTACGAGATTTTCCGCGAAATCCTTCGGGAGGCCCGGGCCTACGAATCTAAAAACTTACTGGTACTCGCGTCTCAGGAAGTGGTTGACAGGTTACTTGATGAAGAATCTGCC
>JBFEVY010000222.1:0-6041 GCA_041546665.1 Spongiibacteraceae bacterium
CACTACCAACAGCAGCAAGAACCAAGGTTTAAAACCCAAAATTTTTCATCCCCTTATCAATCAACTCCGCTCGGCGTGTAGCGGCGAGTAAATACGCGGAACCGTCCTGCAATCGCTTATCCAGTTTTTCCAACAACGGTGGTAGCGCTGCCTCGCCCAGATCAAGCAAGGCATCCTCCATATCCAGCAATTCCAACAGCCCGCTGATCTTGGGTGTATTACTGTGCGCTACCAACAGCGGGGTACCGAGAACCGCGGCTGCGATACTGTGGTGAAAGCGCCCCGATACGAGTGCCGATGCAGAGGCGATACAGCGCAGCCAGTCGAGTTCGGTTGCCGCAAACACCAATTCAAAAGCCTCACCTGCCGCAGCCTTGAATTGTCGGACAAAGTCAATATCGTCCAGCGCCATACTCGCGCTGGTCCCCACCAGCACCTGCACCCGTCGCCCCTGCTGGTGCATTTGCCGCGCAAGTTCGGCGAGCAGAGGTATACCGAGCCGTCCTCCGTTGCCCTGCCAATTCACGCACCCCGCGAGTACCACCGGCCCGGCACTTTGCCACGTCATCCAGGTGTCGTCTATTGCACCCGTTTCCAGGCATTGCTCGATAAACAGCGGTAAACAGTCAAAACTTTGCTCAACGCCAATACCCATTTTTGCCATCAGCCGATAACTGACCGGCTCACGAATCGCCACCGTAGTCATTTCCTGATAAATCCGTCGGTAAAAATCTACCACCTCTCCAGTAGCAGACAGGTCGTTATCTGCGGGATAACAGGAGTGATTGATGATATGAACCGGCTTGCGATAACGCGTCGCCGCGATATACGCGAGATACAGCAGGCCAGCCGAGGTAAGGTTAAAACCGTGCAGGCTGCCCTCGCCATTGATCACCACAACATCGGTATTGGCCATCATGGCGTGCAGTTCAGGGTTACTCTGGGTGAAGGTCAAATACACCGCATCGTCGTCAAATTGGGCGGCCTGCTGCGGCAACCCGTTCAGCTTATTGCCAAGGGCAATTGGCAGACTGTCTACACGACTAAATCGCTGGCGCAATTGATGATGAATCGCCAAACTGGTGGCACTGCAGCCCCAGTGATACCAATCAGACGTATCGTTAAGCAGCAGCACTCGCTCCCCTGCCGGCGATGAAACGCTACCTGAGACTACACCAGGCCCCTCAACCGCCGGGAGCGTATCCACTGCCACCGGCTGAAAAGCCTCAAGCTCCGCCGATACCTGCCTGAACACGCCCTGCCAACCGCTGTGCTCCGCGCTCGGATTGCGAAACAAGCGCAATGATTTGTACCAGACACTGTTATCGCATCCGTCCTGCCAGCGGCCGTCGGGACCTCTGGGAAGCAAAGCCCAGGTCGTCTGACCCAGCGCACCTGCCAGGTGGATAGTGGTGTTATCCACGGAGATGACCAAATCCAGAGCCGCAATCAGTGCCGCCAGAGCGTCGATATCATTGCGCAGGTCGAGCTCGTCAAATCGATGCAAGGCCGGCGTATTTTCGACCAACGCAGACTCCGCTTCATCCATATCGTATTGCAGGGCAATAAAGCTGGCGTCACTGGCCTTGAATAAGGTCTGCCAGTTCTTGAGCGGAATACTCCTCGCTACCGCGGCGCGGGCCTCGCGCCCACCTCGCCAGGAAATCCCTATTTTCAAACCGGGCAATGTATCAAGGCGCGCCTTCCAGGCGGCCGTTTTCTCTTCGCAGGCACGTAAATAAGCTTGCCCCGAAAAATCCTCGGCGCAGTGGCGATACCAGCCAGGAAGGTCACCCGCACGCAATTGACAGTCCAACTCCCGCGGATCGTATTCACCAACAGCAACAACTCTTACAGCGGGAAAAGAGCGCTGCACCAAGGGAACCAAGCGCGGCGATTGTTCAATGACCAGGTTCTGCGTGTCCTTGAGGATATCCTCATAGCAAGAGGCAAACATCAGCTGATCCCCGAGCCCCTGCTCGGCGCTTAGCAACATACGCCGACCGGCAAGGTCGTCCCGAACCGCATGGCGCAGCCCCGCCGAGCGCAGAGTACTGGCATCCATCCAGGTTTGATGATTGCTAAATCGCCAGCGGTAATCCTCCCAGGCTTTGGCAAACTGCCCCATGCGCAGATAGCAGGCAGCGCGCTTTTCATGCAGCTCCGGATCAGCGGGGCTGATAGCCAGAGCGCGATCAAACAGGGCGAGCGCCACGTGGCTGTCGCCGTTTCGGAACATCAGGGTAGCAAGATTGCGCAGCGCGATCAGCGAGTTGGGGTTGAGTTTCAAGGCCAGTTCGCAGGTCTGCTGCGCAGCGCGATACTCGCCTGCATCCTGTTGCGCCACCGCGAGGTTTTCATAGGCCTGCAGATAATCTGAATTCAGACGAATCGCTTTGCGATAGGCCTCTATTGCCGCGGCATTCTCCTCCACCGCCTGTAACAAAACGCCAAGGTTAAAATGGTAGGCGGCAACGTTCCCATTAACGGCTATCGCCTGGCGCACCAGAGTTATAGCCGTGTGGTTGTCGCCACTGGCCTGACAGACCAGCCCGAGCAAATGCAGAGAATCCGCGTGATTTGGACACTGTTGCAGCAGGGCCTGGTAGGCTTGGGCTGCAGCGCCGAGCTGACCCGCGCGGTGTGCCGCCACGCCTTGATTGAATAATTGTTGCTGAGGCGCGCTAAGCACGGGTGATGATGCAACGCCCCCCCGCGATGGCTTGTTCTTCTTAGCTGATTTCAGCGTTTTCTTTGCCACTCGCCTGCCCTTTCGCCTTAATTTTGGAGAGAATAGAACCTGCAGGATTAACATTCCAGTGCGCAATTTCCGCAGCACATTTCCTCACCAGCAGCGACCACTGCCATTACCCCAGCAGCCGCACAGGAGACCCATATGGCAATTGAGATAGAACGAAAGTTCCTGGTTACGGGTAAACCCTGGCTCGCCGCCCGCTATCCGGTAAAACACATCGTGCAGGCTTACCTCAGTGACGACAAGGCCCGCACCGTGCGGATTCGCATTGCCGACACAGAGGCCTTTATCACGGTAAAAGGAGAAACCCGTGGCGCCAGCCGCCTGGAATTTGAGTACCCCATCCCACTGGTAGACGCCGAACAACTCATTCAGCTGTGTAAAGGCCCTATTATCGACAAGCATCGCTACCTTATTGACGTTGCGGGCTTCACCTGGGAAGTCGACGAGTTCCACCGGGATAACGCGGGCTTGGTCGTTGCCGAAATTGAGCTCCCCGATGAGACCAGCGATTTTCAAAAGCCGGCATGGCTGGGAGAGGAAGTGACCCACGACCCACGTTACTACAATTCCAACCTGGCACGCTGCGCCTTTACCTCCTGGTGAGAACGCCCTTCGCGCCAATAACCCTGGTTTGAGAATCTGCCGGCAAATTGACGTATCTGTTTGTCAGTCCCGGTAGTTTTCTGCTATGAAGAAGACTGGACGCAAAAAAATAGCCCGACACAGGAACACAGCCAATGAGTGAGGCGCAACGCCACTCCCTTCGCATTTCTGCAGCGCTTGCCCAGGTGGAGCGCCGAAGCTTTATACAAAATGACAAGGAAGGGCTGGTCGCCGGCCACAGCATTCCACCAGAGGAAAGCCTCCGCCGAATGCTGGAAATCGCCTATTTTGATTCCGCCGCCAAAGCACTTCATATCGGCGCGGGTTCAGGCTATGTCACCGCGGTGCTCGGCCACCTGTGCAGCCAGGTCATTGCCCTTGAGTCCCACGCCAGTCTGGCGGAAAACGCCTCGTTGCGCTTGCACCAGAAAGGCCTGAACAACATCGAACTGCGCGTTGGCGACGGCCAGAATGGCGCGCCGGACCAGGCCCCCTTCGACCTGATCCTGGTTTCCACCCCCGGCATTGTCGATAAAACCGCCCTGCTGCAACAACTCAGCGAACGCGGCCAACTGGTCTGTGTGGAGGCCGGCGACTCCTCCAAGCAAATTCTGGTGCGCTATGTTAACCGGGGCAATCAACACTTTGGCCGCAGTGAGCACGGCTATATCGACTTTGTTCCCGACAAAGACGAAGTGCTGATGGAGCTGGGCTTTGTCAGCCCCAGCGTGCTGCACGAAGCTCGGCTGAGGGCGGAAAAAAACAACACTTTGATCATCGACGAAATCCACAAACTACAGAACGTCGACGATCTCAAGCTGTACACTTCCCTTGCCAAACAATACAGTCTGCCGCTGGGCAAACTAGAGAAACTTGCCTCCCACCTTGATGTGGAATTATTCAAGAAGTTCTCCAAGGCCTTTCTCGACCACCAACACATTGTGCCGCTAAATATACGCGGCGGCACCCTGCAGGTCGCCAGCAGCAACCCCAGCTCATCGATGCAGGAAATCCAGCGGATGTTCCCCAACCTGGTCATCGAGAAGATTCTGGTCACCCCCACTGATTTTCGAAGACTGTGGTCCGCGCTGGATCACCCGGACTCCGCAAAAGGTGTTCCCGTCAATCACAAGGACTGGGCCTCGCCAGGCGACAACAAGGACCTGCTCAGCAATCAGCACGATATTGACGAAGGGCGCCCGACCGCCATTTATGAGGCCCTGCTACTCGACGCCGTGGCCGACCGGGCCAGCGACATTCACCTGGAGAAATATGGCGAAACCGTGCGGGTGCGCCTGCGGATTGATGGCAGCCTGCGCGATCTCAGTCACTACAAAATCACCCCAATGGAGTTTCTCGGCCTGGTTAACGTGATCAAGCTCCGCAGTGACATGAATATCGCCGAACGACGACTGCCCCAGGGAGGGCGGGCCCAGGTTCGAGTGGGTGACATGCACTTCGACCTGCGTGTACAGGTGCAACCTTCTCTGCACGGCGAGCACATCGTCATCCGTCTATTGCCGCAGAACTCCCAACTGATCAGCATCGATGCCCTAGGTATGCCGGCGATCATTGCCAATCAATACAAACGTCTGCTGCGCAACCCGGCAGGACTCGTTCTGGTGGTCGGCCCGACGGGCTCGGGTAAAAGTACCACTCTGAATGCCGGCCTGCAGTTGCTCGCCAACGACGTCAGCCGCAAGGTCATTACCGTAGAAGACCCCATCGAATACTCCATCAACAATATCCAGCAGACCCGGGTTCGACCAGACATCGGCTTCACCTTCGCCGACGCAATGCGCTCTTTCGTTCGCCAGGATCCCGACGTCATTATGATCGGCGAGATTCGCGACCACGAAACGGCACTTGAGGCCCTGCGGGCATCTCAAACCGGTCACATTGTCCTTTCGACCTTGCACTGCAATGACACCGTCGATGCCGTGCAACGCCTGTTCGACCTGGATGTTCACCCCAATTCTTTGGCCAGTGAATTGCTGGCGGTGATTGCCCAACGCCTGGCGCGAAAAATTTGCCCTAAATGCAAAACCGAGGCGGAACCCGATCCGGAGATTCTCCGCGAGCTGTTCCCTGCTACGGTGCCAAGCGATTTCCGCTGTTACATCGGCGCCGGTTGCGAACACTGCAATGGAACGGGCACCAAGGGGCGGATCGGCGTAATTGAATACCTGCAATTGAATCCCGACCTGCGGGTGAGTATCTCTCGCCGCCTGCCCATCGGGGAGTTGCGAGCGCAAGCTCTGGATGCCGGGCTGACCACCATGCGCGACAGCGCTCTGGATCACGTTATCCAAGGCACAATTCCCCTCTCAGAATTGCCTCGTATCCTGCCGGAAGAACGAATGGCGCCGGAAAAACGCGGCCAGTGGCAAGCCTAACGCACAGGATACCAATCAATGCAGAAACAAGAATTAGACAAACATATTCAGCGCCCCTCGGCGGAGGACATCTACCGGGACGAGCTGGAAAGACTGATCGCAGACGACCCCGGTCCGGTTCCTCCCGGCTGGAAAATGTCGCCCTATGCGATAGAGAGCTTTGTACTCGGCTCTGAAAAACACAACATCGAACGAAAGTTTGTCGCGCCAAGGGAGCTGGTCAGCCGCATTATTATTGCACTGGCTACAAACCGCGGCGCCATGCTGATCGGCGAACCCGGCAC
>JBFEVY010000314.1:0-4105 GCA_041546665.1 Spongiibacteraceae bacterium
GAATACTTTACGTTGCTTGCCGAAGACCGGCGGAAAAATCCTAAGGATGATCTCGCCTCAGTGCTGGCCAACGCGACGCTGAACGGTGAACTGCTCGATCCCTTTACCCTGACGTCTTACTTCATCTTGTTGGCCACCGCCGGTCACGATACCACCAGTGCCAGTATTGCCGGTGGCTTGCACGCGCTGTTGCAGTTCCCCGAGCAGCATCGCGCGCTGTTGGATAATCCGGAACTTATCCCCGCAGCGGCTGATGAGATGATTCGCTGGGTTACTCCGGTTAAGCATTTTGCCCGCACCGCACTGGCGGATACTGAGCTGGGTGGCAAGAAGATCAGCAAGGGAGATTCCCTGGTAATGTTCTTTGAGTCGGCCAACCGGGATGAACTGGCGATTGAAAATCCCGAGATCTTTGATATTGCGCGCAAAGGTAGCAAGCACATGGCCTTTGGCCACGGGCGTCACAATTGCCTGGGTATGCATCTGGCAAAAATGGAAATCGATGCCATGATGAGTCAGCTGTTACCGCAGCTCGAAAGCATCGAACTTAATGGTACGCCAACCTACATTCCCAGCCATTTTGTCAGTGGCTTGAGTTCTCTGCCGGTTCGTTATCGTTTCAAGGATTAATGGCATCGATCCGGCACTGTCCGGGTTGCTCCTCCTTGAAGGCCCGCTGATCGCGGGCCTTTTTCCTCCCTGATCGCCAACCGTTCGATGTTGTGCTCACTTGATCCAGCCCAATCGCAGTGTCTTCCTGAAGGCATTTCAGCGCTCCTTGTTGAGGTTTGCGGATTGTCACCTTCTGTCATTTTTGGTTTTGTGTGTGACTTGGGTGGGATTTATTAACTGCATGATATTTAAAGATTTACTATGGGTGTGCTGCCCTGGCGGTTCCCTTTGTGACGGACTCCGGACGTCAAAATGTCTGTGGGTGTAACAAAATGTCAAATATATTGTGAGCTCGTATCATTGTTGCGCCCTGGGGAGTCGTTGAGAATAGGGCGCTTTTATGCGGTCGCGTTTGAGCGCGAGTTGCACCGCGTAGACTGAATTCATCGATGACAGGAATAATCATGAGCGAAATGCAGACCGTCAGTGTCAGTAAGCAGGGCCACGTCGCAACGATATTGCTTAACAGACCTGAGTCCCTCAATGCCTTTAACCGGACGATGCGCAAAGAGCTTTACCAGGCCCTGACGCAGCTTGCCGAAGACGCGGAGGTTCGCTGTGTGGTGTTGGGTACGGAAGGGCGCGCGTTTTCCTCCGGAGCAGACCTAAGCGAAGGCCCCGCTGAGGGCCAAACGATTGAAGCGCAATTGATGGACGAGTACTGGCCGATCCTCAAATTAATGGCTGAGATGGACCAAACCGTAATCGCGGCTAACCCCGGGATAATGGCCGGCATTGGCTGTGCTTTTGTGATGAATAGCGACCTTGCGGTAATGGCTGAAGAGGGCAGTATGGTCATGGCCTTCAGCAATATTGGCCTGGTGCCCGACGGCGGTGCGGTGTGGAGCCTGTTGAATGCCCTGGGGTATCAGCGGGCCTTTCAATTGATCGCCGAAGGCGGCCGAATGGACGCGCAAACCTGTCTGGCTTCCGGAGTGGTGAGCAAGCTGGCGCCGGCGGAACAGGTATTGGCCGAGGCGCAGGCCTGGGCACAAGCACTGGCGCAACGTCCACCGATTGCGCTGCGCGAAACAAAGCGCCTGCTGCGCAATGCCGCGGTACAATCCTACGGTGAAACCGTTGCAGCGGAAGCGAAAACCCAAGACCGGTGTTTTGCGACTGAAGACTCCAGAGAAGCGATCAAGGCTTTTCAGGAAAAACGCAAGCCGGTTTTTGTCGGACGTTAATACATCAAGTTAAACGATAACAATGGCCTGTTAACTGGGCAGGACCTCAAACGCTAAGGAGTGAAACAATGAGTGATGCGGTACTGGTAAGTGTTGAAGACGGCGTAATGCTGGTGACCATCAACCGGCCGACGGCAAAAAATTCGGTCAACCTGGATGTGGCGAAAGGTATCGCTGCGGCCATGGAAGAACTGGACAGCAACGACGCGATTCGCGCGGGTATTCTGACCGGCGCAGATAACACCTTCTGTGCGGGTATGGATCTGAAAGCCTTTGTAACTGGCGAGCTGCCCAATATCCCCGGCAGAGGTTTTGCGGGTATCTGTGAGCGCGGTCCGAAGAAGCCACTGATTGCCGCTGTCGAAGGTTATGCTCTGGCCGGTGGTTGCGAAATTGCACTGAGCTGTGACCTGATTGTGGTAGCCAAAAACGCGAAATTCGGTATCCCCGAAGTGAAACGCGGCCTGATTGCCGGTGCCGGCGGTCTGATGCGTCTGCCACGTCAAATTCCGCCGCGCATCGCGATGGAGCTGGCGCTGACCGGAGACTTTATCAGCGCTGATCGCGCTTATGAGCTGGGTATGGTAAACCGCGTGGTTGAGGCGGGTACGGCGCTGGAGCAAGCCAAGGCGCTGGCCAACGCGATTGCTGCCAACGGCCCTATGGCTCTGCTGGCGTCAAAGGCGGTTATTACCGAGTCTCAGGATTGGTCTACCGAAGAAATGTACGATAAGCAGGCCGCCTACACCGGGCCGGTCTTTAGCAGTGAAGATGCTATCGAAGGTTCAAAAGCCTTCGCAGAAAAACGCGCTCCAAACTGGAAGGGCAAGTAATTGCCAGCGGGGCGGTGGATACCGCCCCATTTTTTTAGCCCGAAATACCTGCGTTACTTTTCGCTTTTACCTCGCCACTCTTCTTCCCTGAATCAACTGGCTGTATTGTCCGGCGCTAGATGCGCTCCACCGAAAGTTTTTCCGCTTCTGTTGGCGGCTCACTGGGCGCTTGTGTGACTCTGACAAGTGGCCAGAACAGTTGTTCTGCCGCGCTGGTTTCAGGCATGTTTTCCACACCCATTTCCTCGGGATATTGGCGGGTGATTTTTGCGGTGCCAAAAAGCACATCCCAGAAGAACAGCAGATTGCCAAAATTGCCTTTGTAGTTTGTTATGCCGTCTTCCAGATGTTTTCCGTGGTGTGCGCTATGGGTGGCGGGGGTGGAGATCACGCGCTCTACCAGCCACATGACTTGTGAGGCGACAGGAATACGGTAGAGTTTGCTGTCCCAGCGCACATCGGAGTGGGCGCCGAAAATAACGGCCATTTTCACCACAACATAAAACGCGTAAACCCAGCCGCCACCGAGATACACCAGTATTCCTGAGAACCACAGGCCGGGCATCAACAAGTAGTAAAACAGGTTGTTGCGGTAGACCACGCGAATGGAGAGGTATTCCGCCTCGTGGTGAGGGCGGTGCAGTTTGTACAGCCAGGGCACGGTGTGTGAAAGCCGGTGCCACCAGTATTGGGTCATATCGTCGAAAATCAGGAACAGGGCCAACACCAGCCATACCGGTTGTGTGGTCAGCACGTTTTTGTAGTCCGGCAGTAATACGGCGCCAATTGCAACACCACCACCGAAGGTGACGGGTTTGGTGATCAGGCTGAGTATCAGGGTGCTGGTGATTTCAACGGCGGCATCGCCGGGCTTTTGGCCGGGTTTGTGAAAAAAATCGCTGCGGACGATTTCCAATACGATAAAGCCAAAGAACAGGCTCGCTATGATCATTTCCGGTTGCATGGTTGGCTCCCATTGCGGATCTTCTTATCTGTAAGGCATACGCTATCAGCTTCTGCTAATCTAAAATGCAAACTTGTTTGCAATTGGGTGCGTAAAATGGATTTGCTTCAGCATGGTTCGCCGAGTTTGATTGATCTCCTCCCGCAAGCCTTATGGGCGAAACTGGTGGAAATCGGGCGCTATGAAGACTATGCAGATGGGCAGCGGGTGCATGCCCGCGGCGACGACAAGCCCGGTATTTCGGTGGTGGTTCACGGCCGGGTTGTGGCAGGGGTGCAGGGCGCAGACGGGACATTTCTGACGACCTCAGTCATGGGCGAAGGGCAGTGCTTTGGCGAGTTCACGCTTTTTGCAGGACTGCCCCGCACCCACGATATCAGTGCAGTGGGAGAGACCCGGATTTTGCAAATTAAGGGCAAGCCATTTATGGCGCTGTTTGACGCGGAGCC
>JBFEVY010000166.1:0-7948 GCA_041546665.1 Spongiibacteraceae bacterium
ATAGGTCATCAATGTATTGCCGGTTTGCGGCAAGCGGAACGCCCCGCCCTGATAGCAGGCATACTGCCGGTCGGCAGGCACCCCGGCGTAGGACCAAACCTCCCGTACCGTCCGCACTTTTTCATCCAGCAATTGGGAAACCGCAATGCGCTCCCGGCGACTGATTGTGGAAATAAACCCCAGCATCGCCGAACTGGTCACACCGGCAACAGACGTCGCGAATGCCATGCCAAGACCTTGAATGGGTTGCGCAAGCCCGGCGCGAATGGCTTCAAGATCGGTGGTGCCTTCCAGAGCCTGCACGGCACCACTGAGGGTCTCGACCATACCAATAAAGGTGCCCAGCAGGCCGAGCATGACCAGCAGGCCAACGAGATAAGGTGTCAATACTGGTGCGGGCAATCCAGCCGGTTCGTCTTGTATACGTTTGCGTACGGCATTGCGCAGGCTGGCTGGCAGGCCGTCGAGCCACTCGGTCAGCACGGGCGGGGCCGAGCCCGCACCGTTCAGTTTTTCCTCAAGGGCGCGGGTCGCCGCCTGAAACCGCATCAGCTCGACAAAGCCCAAGGTGAACGCCGCAGCAATCAGCACGGTTACCATCGTCGCGAGCAAATTGCTGCCAACAAAGCCGGAGCCCATCCAGATCACCACAACGGCGCCCAGAACAAAGGCAACCAGGGATAAAATTTTTGTCATGTGGTGCTCTTCTCTATTTCGATTGGTTCATTTTCAGAATCAGCTGCCTCGACCAAACCGAGAACCGGCAATAATCGGACCTCCAGTTCGGCAAGCAACAAGCCTTGCATTTCCCTATAGAACTCATTCAACCAGCCCCCGGGTTTCGCCCACTGCTCGACACTTTGCGCCGCGGCAATTTCCCGATTATGTTCCACCAGGGCAAAAAAACGGCGCGCAAGAATAGCAGAGATACGTGCAAGCAATCCCCGGTTATGCGCCATCAGGGTATCACCCACACTTTGGTCAAGTGCCGCCAAACGCGCCAGCCGGGCAGAACGCGCAGCAAGCTGCTGGCGCACAATACCGCGCAGCTGCAATACGCCGTGTTCCATCTCACTCTGATGCAGGGAGTAAAAGCGCTGGTAGGCCTGAAAGCTCTCTTCTGGCTTTTCCAGTATTGCGGTACCCGGCGTAGGCAGAATAAACGGCACATCGTCGTCCACACTGCCAAAACTGCGCCCGATAAACTCCACACGCTCGCGACGGGCATTCAAGAACAGGTCTTTCAGGTTCAAGACCTCTCCATCCAGCTTTGACTTAGGCATGCGGCGCAGCGCGCGCAGTGTTTCAGACAGACTGATTGCCTCGGACAAATCCACCAGGCGCGCCAGCTTCTCCACAAAATTCTTGTGGGAAATATCAACCTCGGCGTCGGTCAGGCTGGCTAGAGACTGGACCAGACGAGAACTAACAGCAGGAGCGGCGTTGGGGTTTCCGATGGTGGTATTACTCAATACGATGGTCTTTCTAGCCAGTGCTTGTGCGACACGGATATCGCCAGCCTCGGGCCCATTTCCGGCGGAATTTTTTAGCGCGCTATTATCGCCAATATCGGCTTATATTCAAGGGCACAGGCGTACTCCACCCTGAACCCAACACCCTATCTAATTGATTTTATTATAGATTTACAATACAAGGGAAAATTAAGCGCAAAACATCCGTCTTATTTCCCCCTTACTGCCCTGGCCGCCGTCGAGGAGAGACCCAGCTCGCCCCCGGCAGGGAAGGTGTTCAACCCGGTGACGAGGACCCTCGCCCCGTCACCTGAACACCGTATTTAACAATCCATGCCACCCATACACATGTATTTTATGGTCATGTATTCGTCAAGCCCGTAATGGGAACCCTCGCGACCGAAGCCGGACTGCTTAACACCCCCAAAGGGCGCCACAACGTAGGAAATCAGCCCGGTATTGATGCCCACCATACCGTATTCCAAGGCCTCCGCGACGCGCCAAATACGACCGATATCGCGACTGTAAAAGTAACTGGCCAGGCCGAACTCGGTGTCGTTGGCCATTTTCACCACTTCTTCATCACTGCTAAACCGAATCAGCGGCGCCACCGGGCCAAAGGTTTCCTCGTGGGCAATCTGCATGGTCTGGTTAACATCAGCCAGTACCGTCGGCTCGTAAAAATTATCGCCTAGCGCCAGGCGCTTGCCACCGCAAAGCGTGCGCGCCCCAAGTTGCAGCGCATTTTCGATGTGTTCTTCGACTTTTTTCACCGCGCCACCGTCAATTAGTGGCCCTTGGCTCACCCCGTCTTCGACACCGTTACCCACTTTCAACGCTTTTACTGCAGTTGCGAGCTTTTCTGCAAAAGCCTCGTAGACCTTGTCATGAACATAGAGACGGTTGGTACAGACGCAGGTTTGACCGGCGTTGCGGAACTTGGAAATCACTGCACCTTCCACTGCGGCATCGAGGTCCGCATCGTCAAACACAATAAATGGCGCATTGCCCCCTAACTCCAGAGACAATTTCTTCAAGGTTGGTGCACATTGCTCCATCAGGGTACGCCCTACTTCGGTGGACCCGGTGAAGGAGAGTTTGTGAATAAGGGTATTGCTGGTGAGCTCTGCGCCAATCACTCTGGATTTACCGGTGACCACACTCAATACCCCCGCCGGGATACCCGCCTCCTCTGCCAACACCGCGAGCGCCAGCGCTGTGAAAGGTGTCGCCTCAGCGGGTTTGACCAGCATCGTACAACCGGCAGCAAGAGCCGGGGCCGCTTTGCGGGTGATCATTGCCGCCGGAAAATTCCAGGGCGTGATCGCTGCACACACGCCGATGGGCTCCTTGACAACAATAATGCGCTTGTCCGCCGCTGGAGTGGGAATCACGTCGCCATAGGCGCGCTTGCCCTCCTCGGCAAACCACTCGATAAATGACGCGGCATACTGAATTTCGCCCCGCGCCTCTGCCAGGGGTTTACCCTGCTCTGCGGTGAGAATTTTTGCCAGGTCCTCGGTGTTCTCAATAATCAGGTCAAACCAGCGGCGCAGGTAGGCACTACGCTCCTTGGCCGTCAGCCGACGCCAGCCCGTCATCGCGGCGGCAGCGTCATCAATAGCCTGACGGGTTTCTTCAACGCCGATCTGCGGAATTGTGCCGAGCAATTCCCCGGTTGCAGGGTTGTGAACCTCAGTGACTACCCCGGAAGTACCTTCTACCCAGCGGCCGTTCAAGTAGGCCTGTTGGCGTAGCAGGTTTGGTTTGTTGAGCGATAGCATAGATACCTTCTCCATTTTCCTTCGTCTGACCAGTAGCACTACTGGCCCACTCTCGTCTTTACTGCCAATCTCTAATTTCGTCGACCAGCCCCCACTTCAGGGCAGTGCGCGCATTAACACGTTTTCCGGTCAATACCATCCAGGCCAGGCGCTGGCGTCCAATTCGCCGCGCAATACTTACCGTGCCCCCCGCCCCGGGGATCAATCCCAGTTGCAACTCTGGCAACTGGAAAAACGTTCGACTATGGGCAACCACCCTTGAGGCGAACGCCGGCAACTCAATTCCGGACCCCAGGCAAGCACCATGTAAATAGAAGCGGATTCGCGCGCCTAATTTATCGAGCATACGTGCTGGGCTGTGAATTGAACGCACCCAGTGCGCAGTGGCAGGATTGGGCGATGAACCAAATTCCCTCAGTTCTCCACCGACACTGAAACAGGCCCCGCGACCATAGACGCGCATTTCTTCTATGGATGCATCAGCCTCCAGTACCGCCAGCGCCTCCAGCAAGGCATCTCGCATTTCCACACTGACCGCATTGCGCGACGCCGGGCGATTCAAAATCGCGGTGAGCCACGCGCCATCACGTTCGAGCTCTATTGCTGCGCCGTCGCTTTCCGGCAACGCGTCGGCGATAAACGCCTCCTGCCACGCTGCGTATTCCTCTCCACCCTGTAATGTTGAGTAGGCGAGTGACTCTAGGTCCAGCCCTAGCGGCGATGGCAAACGCTCTGTGCTGCGCAAGACCTGAACCAGAGTCATCGCCGCGATAGGCCATTTTGCTACGCGCTCAGCAATCGCCTCCGCCGCAGCGCGGTCCGCCACCACAACGTCTGCCGATTCCGGCCCCAAGCCATCATCGCAGGCCTCTCCGTAGGCAATGACGGGACAGGGCTGATGCACCAGCCACAACGGATCGCGAGGCAAATCATCAATATTGAAAATCATTGATTGCTGCATAGCTTTATCTCCAGAAGCACAAGCCTAGTCTGCTCCCGCCTCCCTCGAATATATAATTTCTCCACCACATACTGTCAGGATAATATGCTTGGCATCCAGGTCAGCGCAGACACCTTTCCAATCTGTATCGAACAGACAAAGATCAGCAATCTGCCCAACGGCCAGCCTTCGCAAACTTCTGCCTGGGTACTGCAGATCCCCTCCGTAAAGACATAGCGCCTGCTCTGGGCTTAGCTGCTCAGACTCGCGCATTACCACCCCGTCTGCGGTGGTACGGCTAACGGCGGCGCGCATCGCCCGCCACGGATCAGTGCTGCCATAAGGCGCGTCGCTACCTGCCGCCAGGTGAACACCCGCCCGTAAAAATGCGCTCCCCCGGTACAATAGAGGGATATCATCTTCATCGACATCCACTCGATAGCGGTCTCCGCGCTCTGCAATAAAGTGCGGTTGCGTAACCACCGTGAGACCCAGTTTCGCCAGCTTCTCCACCGCGTAATCATCCGCTACCGAAGCGTGCTCGATACGGTCACCGGGCAGCGATCCCGCCTCCTCGAACACCGCCAAAACAAAATGCAATTCCACCAGGGTGACACAATGGACTGCAACGGCTCTGCCGCACTCGTGACTGGCGCGAAAGCGCTGCACCAGGCTTTCATACTCCGGGAGGCTGGCTTCACGCAGATAGACTTTCAAGGGCCCAACACGCTGCGACAGCGGCGACTTTTCCGCAGTGTTATTTAATGCCTCGCTTCCCATTACCTGCAGGCGCTGTTTCAACTCGCCAGTCGCCACCGCTCGCTGCAGGGCAGCCCAGGTTTCCGGGTCGTTATTCACTCCGGTATCAGTCACTGCGGTAATTCCGAAACTGGCCAGCTCAGCAGACAATCCCCTCAATGAAGGCCAGACTCTTGGCAAACGCTCCCCAAGCCAAGCATCAAGATTGATAAACCGCCCCGAAATTTGCCCTGCCTCATCGCGCTCGACGCCGTCTGGGAGCGATTCCGCAGAGTCCAATTCCAATTGCGCCAAAGCGGCGCTGTTCAGCACCCACATCATGCCGCTGCGGTGTTGGATTCTCACCGGCCGATCGCCACAGACGCGGTCCAACCAGTGTCGATCAAGCCCGGGGCAGACACTGTCGTGAAAGCCAACACCGCGAATCCAACCATCTCCCGACGCGATGCTTTGCACTAACGCCGCGCTAAGCTCGCTTTCGGTACTAAGCTGTGGCGGGCCGCATTTAACAGATTGCCGTGCCGCCGCCGTGGCAAACAAGTGCAGGTGATGGTCCTGTAAGCCAGGCAATACTAATCCGCCCGACGCCTCAATGATCCTGTCGCCGGGGCGCTCATCCAGCAACGGCCCCAGCTCAGCGATAGTGCCGTTCACCAGGCGCAGGTCACATAGACTGTGTTCAAGCAACCGTGCCTGCCTGATGAAAATCGAACTCGCATTCACAGGGCAAACTCTCGCAGTACCGTTGAGGTGTCAGCGCCCATACTTGCCGCACGGCCCGCTGCCACACGGGCGACAGGCTTAACGACGCCATCCTGGCTAAGCGCGGGATCCGCATCGAGATGCCCCGCAGCGATGCAATGCGCCACCACATCATGCAAGGCAATATCAAGCAGCGTTCCTCCTCCCGAGCGCCATCCGGCCAACGCTAACAAGGCCGCGTGCAAACCCGTTAAAGGATCAGCTATCGCATCTGCACAGAATACCGGATCACCCACATCGCCGCCCATCAACCAGGACAGCCCCGCCGCCACCCCCGCGTCATCACCGTAAGCGATCCACTCCCGCATTGGCGCGTTGCGGCCGTAACCGGTAATACTCAGCCAAATCTTGCCGGGATACGACGCAAGGATTTCTTCGGCATCGATCCCCAATTGTTCCAATGCTCGTGGACGCGCCGATTCGATAACAATGTCCGCCTTTTCCAACAGGCCCCGCAAGCGTTGCAGATCCCGCGAGTCACGAAAATCCAGCGCTACGCTTTCTTTGCCAACATTCATAACATCAAAGAAGTCAGATGGACCGAGACGGGCGCCATCAGGTCGGCGGCTACTCTCAACCTTAATTACCCTCGCGCCACTTTGCGCAAGTAATTGGCCACAGAGCGGGCCCGCCCAAAGGGCGCTGAGGTCCACCACCACGGGTACCTCGCCGCGCGGTTTTATTGGGGCCGCAAAACGCCTTGCCTGATACCAGGACTGGGCAACACCGGGTTTATTGAGCGCTGCAACAGCCAAACCCAACAGGCGCCCTCGCTCCATCAAGGTCGCAGAATCCCTTGTTGCCAGTAATGCCGGTAATTCAGAAAGGGCCGAAACATCGCATTCCAGCCAAGCCGGCAACAGTGTCGCATCGTCTTCTCTGGCCAGATTAAGCGCCAGCACGCCGTCAGCAAGCGTATAGAAACCGCAGGCACCACCCGCCGAAACCCGACCCTGCCGCTGTAAGTTGGCCAGCGCCGCACGTTCGCCCAACAAACGATAGGCTCGAAAATCCGGCGCAAACGCATCTGGGCAGAGCGCCGACAACGCCAGCCAAACCCCTTGCGCACACACGGCTAACGGTGCGGCACAATGGCGCGGCGGGCCATCTGCATAACCGCTTAATTGCATTGCCCCTGAGTCCGCCCACATCATCGGCGCAGCCAGGCCACGATGCCCAGGCACAGGGCGGTTTATACCCAATGTACTTAACAGGGCCTCGGCATAGGATTCGGGAGTAATCGCAGAACCGGAATTCAAAGGCATAGCTCGACAAGTAGGTGAACTTTTCACAGGCTCATGACAGAACACCCCGCTGACCGAAGTCTAGCGGGGTGTCCAAAAGTTCGCTGAGGCTGCAAGAGCCACATTGAGGCGATTCCAATCAGACCCGCCCAACTACCGGAATCAGTGCACCCGTCACCGGCTCAGAACGCGCACTCAGCAGGAACAAGATAACCTCCGCCAGCGCCTGAGGGCTAACCCAGGAAGAGAAATCCGCATCGGGCATATCTGCACGGTTGGGTGCCGTGTCAATGACACTGGGCATCACCGCATTCACGGTAATATTCTGCGTCTTAAGCTCTTCAGCCAAGGCTTCCGTCATTCGCGCGACGCCGGACTTTGAAGACGCATATGCCCCCATACCCGCAGCCGCCTTCACCGCCCCCGCTGCACTGATATTCACAATCCGGCCACCGCTGGCGGGAATATGCGGCAGTGCCCCTTTACTGGCATTCACTGCAGTGCGCACATTAAGGTGATACATCTTATCCCAGGTTTCTATCGAACCATCGTTGAGCGTTTCCCAGGCGAAACCGCCCGCGATATTCACCAGACCATCAATACGACCATATTTTGCCGCAATCGCCGCCATCGCTGCGTCGGTTGCAGCCGCATCGCCCAGATCCAGCGCCGGGGACGCTTCAACACCTGCGGCGGGTTCGCCATCAACGCAATCCACAGCAATAACGGTTGCACCGGCACTCGCCGCGACCGCTGATACGGCACGCCCCAGCGTACCCAGGGCTCCGGTAACCTCAATGATTTTATCTTTCAGTTCCATATTATTTCTCTCACCCGTTTACTATTTATATCTCCATGGGTCGCCAGAACCGGCGTAAACCAGCGATTTTATTTATGTGCTGGCCATCATGGCATGAGTACTGAAGAGATGGTGCAAAAGACCGGGAGTGAATGCCTTCCGGAAAGGTGTGTCCTCCGCGCGGGGAC
>JBFEVY010000412.1:0-2292 GCA_041546665.1 Spongiibacteraceae bacterium
AAGGCGGACTTTGACAATACGGTTGGAATACACCCCACTGTGGCAGAAGAATTTGTCACAATGCGGGAAGCCGTGCGGTAGCGGTATTTACCGCACAACTAAGCTGGCAGTTACTTGGTAACCGCCAGGCGCTCCATCGAAAAGAAAGGCAGGGCGTCGAGCAGAATATGCCCGGCTTCGGTCAACAGCGGATCGGGGGTATCATCTTTGTCTTTAGACTCATCCGCACCCTCAGCGCCTTCCGCTTCCACTGCATCCGCTTGATTCAGGTCTTCATCGTCCTCCAGCGCAGCCAGTGGTTTTTCACCCTGAGCAACACGACGTCGATTTTCCATCGCCAGCTGCAGTGCTTTCTGCTCTTCGCGCTGTTGCTTGCGTTGCTCAATATTCAAGGACAAGTGTTTGATATTGCGCATTTTTTCAACTGATGCCAATTGCTCCTGCAGGTATTTAAACTCGGGATCAGTCGCGATACGCGTCTCGTGTTTGGCTTGCAGCATACCCAGGCCATCGCGCAGATCAAAATAGTAGGAGTGGCGGGCATGCGCAATACGATCCCACTCCATGGCGTTGTCCAATACGTTTTCACCCACCTTGTCGGTGTCGTAAAGGGGAGGGAAGGCAATATCAGGTATGACACCGCGATTCTGGGTGCTTTCACCTGAAATTCGGTAGAACTTGGACTCTGTTAGTTTGAGCTGTCCGTGACTCAGCGGATTAACCGATTGTACCGTACCTTTACCGAAGGACTGGGTACCAATCACCAGACCACGCTGATAATCCTGAATCGCCCCCGCAAAAATTTCCGAGGCGGAAGCACTCATACGGTTGATCAATACCGCCAGCGGACCAGAGTAGTAGGGGGACCGGCGACGTTTACCCTCGCGTACCACGCGGGAATTAGACTGTCGAATCTGCACAGTCGGACCGGACTCAATAAACAGCCCCACCAGCGCATTCGCCTCCGCGAGTGAACCGCCGCCATTGTCGCGCAGATCAATCACTATACCTTCGGCGCCGTCGGCAAGCAGTTCCCCAAGAATGCGGTGAACATCCCGAGTGGTACTGCGAAAATCCGGGTCGCCCATACGGAAGGCTTCAAAATCAAGATAGAAGGTGGGCACGTCAATTACACCGACCTTATGCATTTTGCCCTGGCCGTCGGCCAAGTCGATAATCTTGCCCTGCGCGCTTTGCTCCTCAAGCTTGACCTCGTTGCGCTCAATGACAATTTCAATGTGCTCTTCATCACTGCTGGCCGCGGCGGGAATAACCTCCAGACGCACGATAGAGCCGGCAGGGCCGCGAATCAGATCCACTACGTCATCGAGTCGCCAGCCAACCACGTCCTGCATTTCGCCGCTCTTGCCTTGTGCCACACCGATAATGCGGTCAGCGGGTTGCAATTGGCCCTGCTTGTCCGCAGGCCCAGCCGCAACAAGGCGCACAATCTTGGTATAGTCGTCATCGCTTTGCAGCACAGCACCAATGCCTTCCAGTTTGAGACTCATATTGATCTGGAAGTTTTCAGAAATACGCGGTGAGAAGTAATCGGTATGCGGGTCGTACAGTGAGGCAAAGGCATTGGCGTAAGACTGGAACGCGTCCTCAGATTCTAGCTGCTCAATACGACGCAGTTGATTGCGGAACCGCTTTTCCACCAAGTCCTTGATACTGTCATCGTCCTTACCAGCCAGTTTCAGACTCAGTACCCGGTTTTTAATCTGCTTGCGCCAAATTTCATCGGCCTCTGCCTGGGTTTTCGGCCAGGGCTCTTCAGAGCGGTCGAGAAGGATGTCCTCGTTTTTTTCAAAATCGAATTTTTTCAAGGTTTCCGGTAATTCAGCCAGCACCTTTTCCAGGCGACCGGCTACCCGCTCGCGGTAGCGGTTAAAAATGAAATAACCGGCATCGAGCTCCGCGCTGTTCAACTGGTCATCCAGACGCGTACGGAATTTGCCAAACTCCTTAATATCGCTTTGCAGGAAAAACTGCCGGTTTGGGTCCAAATCTTCCAGGTAGGCGTCAAGCAGGTGGGAGGACAGTTCGTCATCGACAGCCATCTTTACATAATGGCGTGTCTGAAGCTGTGTCACCATATCCCCCAGCGCTTCCCGGTGGGTCTTATCTGGCTTGAGCGCGGTAACCAAGGCCGACGCCGGCGTAACCAGCGCGACGAGTAAGAAAGCACTCAGCAACAAACGAGGCAGTGAGCGTAGCGATGTAGGAGTGATGTATTTCAAACCGATTACCTATTTAAAAACCCATTTGCAGCGAAACCACAGTGTTGGG
>JBFEVY010000137.1:0-8854 GCA_041546665.1 Spongiibacteraceae bacterium
ACAGTGGTCGCTGGCTAGAGTTAGATCTGTCGACGGGGGGGAACCTGCCGGCGAATAGTGACGATAATCCCAGTCGTGAAGGGATGCCGGATTTAAAACCCGGATTTGAGTTGGGGCCTTCGCTGCGGATCAAGTTTCTGGACGAAGACCGGTACTCCCTGCAGCTGCGCCTGAACGCCCGTGCCCTGATCACCATAGAAGATATTGGTAATTGGGAGTATCAGGGGATGTTGTTTCACCCGGAATTGCGCTGGGAGCAAGTGTTGAACGACCGCGCGACACTGATATCGAGTGTCGAGTCCCGATATGGCGATGAGGATTTCCACAATTATTACTACGGCGTCGCCCCGGTCTATGCGACGGAAGAGCGACCTGAGTATATGGCGGATTCGGGGTTTGGTGGTTACGGTGTTAATATCCGGCTGCGCTGGAGCGTTGATCGCGACTGGCGTGTGTCTGCGGGGGTACGATATTACGAGCTCAGCGACGCCGTTTTTAACGATAGCCCGCTGTTTGAGCGCAATAGCGCCAGTTATTTTTATATGTCGGTTTCGCGAATGCTCTGGCGCTCCACCCGAACCAGAGCACTCCCCGAGAGGGAACTCCCGGACGGAGAGTAAACCGGAAGCGTGGCCGCAAGTGGTTTAGGTTGTTGAATAATGTCTGTTGATCTCGAAGAGTTATTTCGGTTTTCCAAAGCGCTTATCAATGAAAGTGAAGATGATCATTTTCATACCCTTGGGATTCAGATGCTGGCCATCACCGAAAAAGGTGTGCGTATGGCTATGGAGTATCGTCCGGAGTTGGTGGGCGACCCCGATACAGGGGTGATACACGGCGGGGCGATTACCAGCTTGCTGGATACCTGCTGCGGCTTTGCGGCGGCCAGTGGCCTGGATGAGCTGGGTCTGACTCCCACCATTGACTTGCGAATTGACTATATGTGCTCTGCGACCCCGGGGGAAACGATCTACGCGGATGCAGAGTTGTACCGCAGCACCGAGTTTGTGATGTTTACCCGTGCCCGGGCGCACCACGGTGACCCGGATCGCCCCATTGCCTGCGCGGTCGGCACCTTCTTTCGTCTGGCGCCGGATGTGTTCGAGCCCCTCCGGGCGCGCTTCAAAGCGTGTACGCAGGAAGAGCGGAATCCAGTGGCTGGCGAGACAGGAGGCGAGCAATGAGCTTCTTTGACACCGAGACATTGAGCCGCCAGATTGAGCGCGTACCCTATGCCCGAATGCTGGGGATCGCCTCCTGCGGGGAGCCGGGCCGCTTTGTGCTGCCGGCTCGCAAGAGCAATATCGGCAACCCTACACTGCCGGCGCTGCACGGCGGTGCGATTGCCGGCTTTATGGAATTGTCGGCAATGATCACTGTATTGCAGGGCGAAGAGACCAAGCGAATTCCCAAGGTGATTGATATCAGTATTGATTACCTGCGTGCGGGGCGCTTTGTAGAAACTTATTCGCGTTGCAAGCTTAACTACCTCGGCCGGCGAATGCTTAATGTCAGCGTGGTGGCCTGGCAGGAAAGTGAAGACTTGCCTATTGCCACAGCGCGGGCCCAGTTTTTGGTGAAGGATTGAGAAGCCTGTGCAGGTGAATACGGCTGAGGCCATCGTGATCGGTGCCGGTCCTGCAGGCCTGATGGCGGCGGAACAATTAGCCGGGGCGGGCGTGGCGGTTCAGGTCTTTGAGGCCATGCCTTCGGTGGCGAGAAAGTTTTTGCGCGCAGGAATCGGTGGTCTCAATATTACCCACAACGAGAATGAGTCGGTCTTTCGACAACGTTTCGGGGCGCGGGAAGGCGCTGTTGGGCGCTGGCTTGACGCCTTTGGTCCCGGCGCGCTGCGCGCCTGGTGTGCTGATCTGGGGGTAGAGACTTTTGTGGGGAGCTCATCGCGGGTTTTCCCGGTAGAAAAAAAGGCCGCGCCGCTGTTGCGCAAATGGTTGCGCCGGCTTCGCGCTCAGGGCGTGCAGATCCACGTGCGTCACCGCTGGCTGGGTTGGAGCGAAGACGGAGGCTTGCGAATACAGTCTCTGGAAGGTGAGCAGCGGTGGCAGGCGCCGGTGGTGATATTTGCACTTGGCGGCGGCAGTTGGAAAAAACTGGGCTCAGATGGCAGCTGGCTATCCCTGTTTAGCAATGCGGGGGTTGCCTGTGCACCACTGTTGCCCGCTAATTGCGGTTTTGAGTACCCCTGGCCCGAGGATATTGCAACCCAGCATGCCGGTAGCGCGCTAAAAAATATCGCCCTTGAGGTTCAGGACGACAATGGCGAAACCTGGCGGAGAAAAGGCGATGCGATGTTGTCACACTACGGCCTTGAAGGCAGTTTGGTGTACGCGGCGTCCAGCCTGATTCGAGACCGGATTCGTCAGGACGGTGCCTGCCAAATTCATTGGGATTTGCTGCCTGATAGCAGTGTTGAACAACTGACCGAACGCTGGTCGCGGCGCAAGCCAAAAGATTCGCTCAGCAATGCGCTGCGCAAGCAGTGTGGCCTGAGCGGGAGCAAGCTGGCGTTGTTAAAGGCGCTGAGTAGCCGGGAAGAAATGGCCAATCAGCAGGCGCTGCCCGCGTTATTGAAGCACCTGCCGCAGACCCTGAGTCAAATCCGCCCCATTGATGAGGCGATCAGTACAGCGGGGGGAATCTGTCTGGAGGCCGTGAACGAGCGGTTGATGTTGAAATCCATGCCCGGTACGTTTTGCGTAGGAGAAATGCTGGACTGGGAGGCGCCAACCGGTGGTTACTTGTTGACCGCCTGTTTTGCCAGTGGGCTGGTCGCCGGGCGTGGCGCCGTGGCATTGCTGTCAAAAAGCTGAGCTCACAGCCTGCAAGTTTGCTATAAGAGTGCCTGGGAAGGCGAATAAGAATAGAAAGGGGGAATGATGCTCGGCTTGCGAATAATCTTATTGCTGGTTTGGTGCGTCTTGGTATATGTCACAGTGCTGGCCCTATCCGGTAGCGGCCTTGCCGCGGCAGGTGATATCTTTGCCAGTGATCTGGCCGCAGCGGGTTGGCGAGCACAATTTAATGTTGACCTGTTGTCACATATGCTGCTGCTAGCGGTCTGGGTAGCCTGGCGGCGAAAGTTTTCTTTGTCGGGGCTGATGCTCGGGGTGCTGTGTATTATGGGCGGCTTGTATAGCCTTGTGTATATTGTTGTGTTGAGTATTTATCACAAGGGCGATGTCAAAGCGCTTCTGTTGGGTGAGCGAGTGGCGTAAGTAAGAAATGCGTTATGCTGAACTGGCTACTTGGTATCTGTTGAGCTTCGGTTAAGGCGCCTTGCAGAGACATCAAAATTGGCTGCTTTCCATTCTCTGGGAGTGCGGCTTCGGTAAATCGGCTAAGGATTAAAATTTTTACAATGAAGAAATGTTTGCGGTGTATAGGGATTGTGGGCGGTTTACTGGGTTCTGTTGCGGTGGCTGCAGCAGAGTTGGAGCCCCCCCTTGATCTTACTGCGCCTCAAGTGGCCGAAGAGATTTCCAATTGGGTGTTAAGCGACCATCATGGCTCGACGGGTTTTACCGTCTCCGGCGATGCGTCAAGCGAACATCAGTTTGGTATGCTCAAGCAGGATGAAGTCTGCACGCGGGATGAAATGTACCTGGCCTGGTCCACCAGCAGCAGCAATGTGTGGAATCTCTCGGGTCAGCGCCTGGCCCTTCAGGCAAGCTTTGATGGTACGCGTATTGAGTTGCCGTTAGAGGTGGTTGCCATCAAGCCGCTGCCGGCGGGGCGCAAATTGGTTGAGCTGGCCCACGCTTTTCCTAACGAAGCCATTCTGGAAGTTATTGGCAATGCCAAACAGGCAACTATCGCCATGCCCGAGGGAATCGGAGCGCGCTATTTTGATATCGACCAGGATACCTTTTCTCTAGCAGGCTTTAATGCGGCGCGGGCAGATGCACAAGCGGCTTGTGATTATAAAAGTTTGCCACCTGCACCCAGCTGGGTGCTTGAAAATCAAGGCGGGTCAACTGCTTATACCATTGCTGGGGCGCAACTGGCGGACCACCATTTTGGTATGCTGAAACACAGCAACCTCTGCGGGCGGGATGAAATGTATCTGGCGCTGTCGAGTAGTCGTGCCGATATTTGGAATCTGTCGGGCCAGCGTGTAAAAGTGGCGGCAGACTTTGACGGTACCCAGCTCGAATTGCCCCTGGAGGTCGTAGCAATTAAGCCGCTTTCCGATGGGCGTAAGCTTGTGGAATTGGCCCACGGTTTTCCCAGTGAAGGCACTATGACGCTAATCGGTAATGCGGAGCAGGCGAAAATCTCGATTTCTGATGAGGTGTTTGCAAGTTACTTCGATGGCCTTGAAGAAACCTTTTCGCTATCCGGTTTCGCCGACGCTCGCGACCAAGCGCAAACCGCCTGCGACAGCAGGACCATGCAGGCTTCCGGAACGTACTAGTCAATTAATGGCCCGGAGGGAACATGAGGTTTATTGTTGTACTCGCGATCCTGGCAGCATTTTTATTCAGCCTGCGATTTTCATCGACGGCAATTACCAAGCTCGGTGCTCGAAATTCGGTTAGTGGTTACCGTATTAAATACATCACTAAAACGATCAATCTTGCGCTTGTCGCGTTTTACCTGATTCTGACATTTTCATTTTTGGGGATAGAGTACTCGCAGATCTCCATCTTTCTGTCGTCGATCTTCGCAGTAATCGGTGTGGCGCTGTTTGCGCAGTGGTCGATACTCAGCAATATCACCGCAAGCCTGATTATTTTCTTCGGTTTTCCCTACCGGGTTGGCGACAATATCCGCGTGGTCGATAAAGACGATGACATCAGCGGGGTGATTGAGGAAATCGCCCTGTTTCACGTGCTGATTCGCCGCGGGGAGGATTTGATTACCTATCCCAATACTCTGATTCTGCAGAAGGCTGTTATCAAGTCCAATAACAAAACGCGGCATGGTATTCCGCCAGGTTCGGCGGAGCCGGAGATCGGCGAAAAGTCCTAGGACGGAACATATTCTCTGCGCTAGGCAAAGCGAATTGCTGCCCGGCGCATTCCTTCTTCCACTTCATTTTCGTAGTGCCACGCAAGCTGCACGCTGAGCTGCCGGGTGAGCTCAAGTCCAAGTCCAAACCCCAGGTCGTCATCACCGGATTCACTTTGTGTATTGGTGATGCGCACTTCCGAGCCGGTTTGACGAATGGTGATATCGCCGGTCCAGGTGTGTTGAAAGGCATTTCTGATCAGGTTGCCCAGTACGATTCGCGCGGCGGCTTCGGGGAGCTCCAGCGAGTACGGAGCGGTTTCCAGCTTGATTGCCACGCCCTTGTCTTTGAGCAGATAACGCATTTCCTCCACAAGTTGCTCTACCAGCGCGTCCAGATTGACCGTCTTGGTGGGCAGGCTTTCACCGCCTTCGCGGCCGAGCCAAAGCAGGGTCTCGGTGAGCGACTTCATTGTGAGGCTGGCGCGCTCAAGGCGGTCGATAACCTGGGCTTCCTGTTCGGCAGCGTTGGGGGTATTGAGGCTTTTCAGTTTGCGCAACAATTCCATATTGCTGAGGAGTGTGGCGATGGGGGTGCGGAGTTCGTGGCTGGCGTGGCGCAAAAAACGGTGTTCGCGGTCGAGGCTGTCCTGTACCGATGACAGGCTGTCCTGAATCAGCTGCGCCAGTTGATTCAGTTCGGGAAAGGAAAAGTCCGGCGCAGCTCGCTGAAGCGATTGGGGATTCAGTTCTCCGGTCCAGGTCAGCAATCGGCTTACCGGTCCGGAGGTCCGGCGCAACAGCCACCAGATTACTGCGGTGATCGCTAGGGTGGTGCCGAGGCTGATCATCATCAGGGTGTGCCAGTTCTGGCGGGCGTTATGTCCGACGATTTCTGATACTGAGTCGGGGGTGACGCGAGACGTCACATACACGGTGTCGCCGCCGTCGTCGTAGCGAAACAGAAATTCGATTGGCGGGTGTTGTTTTGGGGGCGCCGGGTCAACGGCCTTAAATAATTTATTGGGTTGCGGTGGCGGTGTTGAGAATTTGTCGAGGGTGGTTGCCGGTAATTGCGTCCATTCGGGGGTGACCTGATAACCCAGCACCCATTTTGGTTCGGTGCGCTGTGGCTCGGGTACGGTGGCTAAATAGAGCTTCGCCGCGCGCTCCATATGCAGGGCCAAAATATTGTCCATGCCGCGACGGAAGTAATCCACGGTCAGTACCGAGTAACCAATTATCAGCGCCAATACCACCAGCAGAAAGACCAGGGCGACCGACCAACGCAAACTGAGACTGAATTTCACGCGGTTTCCTCTGGGCGCAATACCACCCCCTGGCCGGGTACTGTGTGCAGCAGTGCGGCTTTAAATTCGCCGTCTACGGCCCTGCGCAGATTAAACAAATGCACCTTGAGGCTGTTGCTGTCCGGCGGTGCATCGCCCCATACCACTTGCTCAAGGCGCTGTCGCGACAGCAACTGGGGCGAGGCCCGCATCAAGGCCTCCAGTAATTGCCAACTGGTGGGAGACAATTTCAGTGGTCGGCCCTGGCGGGTCACGGTTTTATCGTTGAGATTCATCACCAGATCGGCACATTGCAGCAGCTTGGTCTGCCCGCTGCGCCGGCGGGACAGGGCTTGCACGCGAACAACCAGCTCCTCCAGCTCAAAGGGTTTGACCAGATAATCGTCGGTGCCGGCATTGAAGCCCGCCACCTTGTCATTGAGCTGATCACGGGCGGTCAGCATCAGTATTGGCGTGTCGTCGCCTTCACTGCGCAGTTGCTGGCAGACTCCCAGACCGTCCATTTTCGGCAGATTGATATCCAGCAGCAGTACCTCATAGCGCTGCTCGCGCATCAGTGTCAGTCCGGCCAGCCCGTTGGCGGCGTGGTCGCAGGCAATCCCCTCCAGTTCAAGGTATTGCACTACGGTCGCAGCGAGGTCGAGGTCGTCCTCAACCAGTAACACGTTTAGCACGTTTCCAGCCCGTTCTTATTCATGCGCAATTTGCCCAGTAATTTCGCCACATCGTGTTGAATATAAAGTAGTGACGGAATCAGGATCAAAGTGATCACTGTAGCAAATAATATCCCGTAGCCCAGTGATACTGCCGCGGGAATCAGAAATTGCGCCTGCAGGGAGGTTTCACCGAGCAGGGGCATCAGTCCCGCAAAGGTGGTGACCGAGGTCAGCAGCACGGCACGCAGGCGGCTTTGGCAGGCGGCCATAATGGCGTCATGAAGCGTGTCGTGGTCGCCGCGAATATCGTTGAAGCGCGATACCAGCAGCAGACTGTCGTTTACCACCACACCGCTCAGAGCGATGATGCCGTTAAGCGACAGGATGCCCAGGGCCAGACCATTCAGCCAGTGCCCCAGCACTGCACCCACCACACCAAAGGGAATAGCGGTCATGATCAGCAGAGGCTGAATATAGGAGCGCAGGGGGATGGCGATGAGCATATAGATGGCGAGCATTGCCAGAATGAACATCTTTTCCATCGAGCGGGTGGTTTCCGCTTGTTCCTCTGCCTCGCCGGCAAAGTGAATATCCAGGCCGGGATACTGCCGTTCGAGTTTGCGCGCCAGGCCGTTTTGCAGGCGTTGAACCAGCTCGGTGGCGGACAGCACATCCTTGTCGACATCGGCACTGAGGTATACCGCCCGTTTGCCGTCGATGCGCGAGATATTGTCGCGGGTGTAGCCAAAGCTTACCTTGGCGACGCTCGACAGGGGAATGACCGTACCGTCGCTGGTGCGTACCCGGGCGTTAAGGACATCGGCGGCGTTGCGCCGGTCTTTATCCGGGTAGCGGACTTTAACTTCAATTTCGTCGGCATTGCGCTGGTAACGCTGCACCACCTGGCCGCTGAAGGATTGCAGAACCTGGCGGGCGAGATCCTCGGTGCTCAGCCCCAGTGCCTCGCCCTGGGCGGTGAGGCTCAGATTGAGCTGGGGTTGACCAGGGGTCAGGTTGTCGGTGACACCGCTGATGCCGGGCGTTGCGGCAAACTCATCGCGAAACGCCTGGCCGGCGCCGCTCAGACTTTCGTCGTTATCGGCCCGGAGCTCGATGCGCAGCGCGTCGACCTGGCGGTGAGTATTTTGCACAGAGATTGTCCGGGCACCCTCCATGGTTCCAATTTTCTGGCGCCACAAACGGGTGAAACGGTTGATATCGTAGGGCGCGTTTTCCTTGAGTTCGAGGGTGATTTTGCCGGATTGATCCGCTTCCGACATCAGTTGCAGATTTTTGATATAGGACTGTTCAGGATCACCAGTTAGTTGCGTATCTGCCGCGTAGGCGGCCGCTTCCATGGCCAGCAGATTGGCGTGGGTGATGCCAAAGCTGGCGTCGTTGTCCATGGTGAGTTGGGCCCTGGCCGTGTCTCCCGGAATATCCGGAAAAAAGCTCATTCGCACCGCGCCGGTAAAGGGCATGCTCATTACCACCAGGAACAAGGTAGTGAATATCACAATGACTGCATAGCGTTGGGTCAGCGCCCAGTCGATGATGTGGCGATAAAAAGACTCGTTGAGCCAGTTTAGCCCACTGTCAGCGGCGTGCTGGCAGCGTCGCCACAAGGCGGAAATGGGGTTGCCCGGCGTTGTCGGGCGCGTATTCAAGTGCGCCAGGTGAGCGGGAAGAATCAGTTTTGACTCGATAATCGACAGGATCAGGCACAGGGTGACGATTGTCGCAAACTGTGAGTACAACTGGCCGAGGTGGCCCTCTATCTGCGACAAGGAGAAGAACGCCGCCACGGTGGTAAACACCCCAAACAGGGTGGGGATGGCGACCTGCATGGTGCCGCTGACCGTGTTGGCCAGAGTGTCGCCATACTTGGATCGCTGGGTGTAGACGGATTCCCCCACC
>JBFEVY010000425.1:0-2041 GCA_041546665.1 Spongiibacteraceae bacterium
CCCGGGGTAGACGCATCATTACACGCGCGCCTGACAGACCGACTGTTCCGGGTGGATGAATCCCGCAGCCGCGCCAGTGGCGGCGCCGGACTGGGGCTTAATCTCTGCGCTGCCATCGCGCAGGCCCATGGCGGAAGCCTACACTTCGACAATAGCGAACTCGGCGGCCTGGCGGTCACCGTCACCCTGCCAAAAGCAGGTTAACAAGGCGAGAGCAACATGGCTGCAAAGATACTGCTGGTTGAAGACGAGGAAATGCTGGGCCAAACCCTGGCGGCCTACCTGCGAAAAGATGCCTTCGACGTGGAGCTGATCAGTGACGGCGCCGAGGTCATGGCGGCCTTTAAACAGGCTCAACCCGCCCTGGTACTTCTCGATCTGATGCTGCCCAACGTAGACGGCATTACCCTGTGCCGCGAACTGCGCCAGATCAGCCAAGTGCCAATTATTATGCTCACCGCAAGGGTGGACGAAGTCGACCGCCTGCTCGGCCTGGAGATCGGTGCCGACGATTATGTTTGCAAGCCCTACAGCCCGCGGGAAGTGGTCGCCAGAGTTAAAGCGGTACTGCGCCGCACCGCCATCACAGCCGACAACACCGTCGCCCCATCGCCATTGGAGATCGATGAGCAGGCCATGGAAGCCCGCTGGAAGGGCCAGGCCCTGGATTTAACTGTGGTGGAATTCCGTCTGCTGCGCACCATGGTCCAGGAACCTCGCCGGGTATTCAGCCGGGAACAACTGATGAGCAAAATCTACAACGACCACCGGGTGGTCAACGACCGCACTATCGACTCCCATATCACCAAGCTGCGCCGCAAGCTCAACCAGGCCTGCGAGGGCATGGAAATCGTGCGCTCGGTCTACGGCGCCGGCTACAAATTCGACCCTCCCCTGTAAACCCCGCGTTGTAAACTTCCACGTTTCCTTCATATTTCATCGCCATTTTCTGGCCGATTTTTTCCGATACTGATCTCCAGCGAACAAAAGCACAGCCTCGCAGCGGACTACTACATTCCTGCCGTCGAGAACGACACCACTACACTGGAGATAGATGATGAAAAAAGCCCTTGCTATAGCCTTTCTGATCACCGCAGCCCAACTTAGCCAGGCCATGCCCCCACAGGGCGGACCAAGGTGCCAGGGTGACACCAACGAGGCTCCCACCGTAGCGCAACGCGTAGAACATATGAGCCGCCGCCTCGACCTGACCGACCAGCAGGCCACCCAGATTACCGCCATCTTTAACGCCAATGAAGACAGCAAAGTCGCCCTGATGGACAAACTGAAAACAATCCATGAGGAAGAGCGCTCACAGATAGAATCCGTGCTGACCGACGAGCAAAAGGAACAAATGCAGCAGGGCCCCGGACCACGCCGCCCGTTTTAATTCAGCTCACCAGCTTCTTTAATTAAACCAAGCACACCACCGCGACCTTGCGGTGGTGTCTAGTATTCAGCGAAGCCGTTATGCTCTGGGGACTATTCTCATTCAACAAATCGCCCCGCCGGAAAAGTTCAACAAATGTGAAAAGAATATGGAAGCAGCCCAGCACACCTTCTAGAAGCCCTGCAAGATTGCTAACGTTTTACATTAGCTTTCTTCAAAACCGGAAGTAAAGCGCAGCAGTGAAGAGAAAAGCAGCGAATCCATCAGCGACGACCGACTCGGCTAAAGGGTACTAACAATGACAATCTCAATATCGCAAAGCACCGTCAGCAGCATTCCCAATCCACTGCAATCTCAGAAGCCCGAGGGCCTGGATAGCAAACTTCAAAGTCTTACAGACGCCATTAGCGCGGGTGACACTGAAACCGCGCAGAGCATTTTCGACGAGATCGTCAGCGCATTACCCGAGGGCGCCAAGGTGGGCGGCGACGACCCTGTCGGCCAATTCCTGGCCTCCGTTGAAAACGGTTTAAGCGCCGGCAATCTGGAACAACTGCAGGAAGCTGCTGAAACCTTCTCCTCAATTACGCCACCGGAGCACGGCACCCCACCCCCGCCACCACAGCCGCTGTTGGGCGAAGCCGCATCAGA
>JBFEVY010000245.1:0-5480 GCA_041546665.1 Spongiibacteraceae bacterium
ATTTTCACCGGCGGGTGGGCCGCCGCGGGGGCCGACACCAACGACAAAACGACGAACGCCGCCGGGAATATCTTCTGTATCCCACTAAAAATATTTAACAATCCGAGGCCTCTTACTTCCACCCGAGCGCATAAAAAAGGCCGCAACCTTGGCAAGCGCGACCTTTAAGAAAACAATGAAGGCGCTAACATTAAGCGCCATCACGATCGTAGTTTACTGTATGGAGGAAAGGAACTCTGGAATAGAATCCTGAGCGTCGGTCTTACCATCCAGATTTTGACGCAGGTTCCCTGCAATCTGCTCCTCACCGACAGCCACTTTAATTTTCAGATCCGCTGCCGTCGCCATCAACTTAGCCAGTGAGACGGGAAGCACGAACATTCTGTCTGCCCCCTCTTTCGACCAGTCAGGAATACTTTCCAGGTTATGCAGTGAGGCATAATCTTCAAAAGACTGCATATCGACGATCGCGCCGTCCATATTCAGCATCGCACCGGAAATATCCTTCACGCCCCAGCCAGTAACCCGCACCAGAACGCCAACAATATCAGGAGTCAGGCTGCTCCAGTTTAAGCCCATGTTGATCTTCGCTTCGCCTTCCTCTGCCGCAACCCAGGCTGGCTTCATCGCCACATCCTTCACGCCCTCGGCCGACTGGCTTACTGTGACACGCCCCATATCCCCTGGCACAAATCCCGGCATATTTGCACAGGCACTCAGCACCGCCGCAAGAAAAGCTACTGTTATCGCTCTCACTTCATTACCTCCATATACACATTGTCTCCCGGCGCCATTATCCCATTCTTCGGCATAATCACAATACTACGGGAAGTAGAGGGCAAGCCGCCCGGCTGCGGGGCGAGACCGGTGTCACACCCCGGCCAGGGAAATACTCCCGCTCGCCAGCGGAAGTTTGCAGCGAGGCCTGCCCCTCAGCGAATTTGAAACAACTCCTGATGGAAATACCCTGGCGCCAGGCCCTGGGCCACAAAATCCCGACGCAGCGCATCACCAAAGCCATAGGGGCCGCAAAACCAAACGCTCGCCGACGCCCAGTCCGGCACAGCAGTACGAATGCTCGCCGCATCCAGACGCCCATCCCGCCCGCCAATCGTCACATGCAGCCGCACTCCCGCCGCGGCGGCATCCGCAGCCAGTTTATCGAGCGCCCGTTGGTCTACATCGGTGGTGGGGTGAAACAGGTCGATAGATTTCTCGCCAGGCTCCCGGGCCAGCTCTTTAAGCCGGGCGATAAAGGGTGTGATGCCGATTCCCGCTCCCACCCAAATTTGTCGCGACAGATCATCGTCAAAGTCAAAACACCCGTAGGGGCCCTCGACTGACACATCCATGCCGGTTTTCAGGTTGTCGCGCAGCCGTGCGGTGTGGTCGCCCAAAGCCTTGGTGATAAAGGTGATGCGCCGGTCTTCCGGGTTCCACGCCGAGGCAATGGTATAGGGGTGCGCGCCCTCCTTCCGGCTTGAGGTAACAAAGGCAAATTGACCTGCGGCGTGGCCCGGCCAGCCCTCGTTCAACACGATGGTCCCCTCAAGTACTTCGATATCATCGTAGTAGGTAAGCGAGTCGATCACGCCGCCCACCTTGCGACTTGCGCCAACCCGGCCGGCCAACACCCAAATTGCCGCGATACTGCCGCCCAGCAACAACAGCATCATGATCAGCCCAACAGGCTGGAGCCAATACTCGGTCTTAGTGAGAATCACCGAATGGTAGACCAGAACAAGATAAACAGGCGCCAGCAATTTGTGAGTTTTGGTGAACAGGTGATAGGGAAAACGTTTAAGCAACGCCAAAACAATAAGCGCCGCGCAGAGGTAGAAAGCCCATTCTCCAAGTGACTCCGCCAAGCCGCGCTGATCGCGCATCCAGGCTTCGATGACACCCAGTGTCTCCCCTCCGCTACGCCGCCGCTCGGGTTTTGCCAGCCATCCCCAGCCGACCATCCATTTGGTTCCCTTCGCCCACCACCAGTGAGCAATTGCCACAACAAGCGCCGTGATGCCCAACCATTTGTGCAGGCGGTAGCATTTATCCAGCCCGCCCATTAGTGGCTCCAGTGCAGTGGTCCGCATCGCCAGCAACATTGCGACACTCATCGCGGCGATAGCGATCACACCGCTGTACTGAACGAATACTGTTCTGAAGGCAAAGTAGCTGAAAGGCTGAGGGACTAAAGTATCAGCCGCCAACCACAACAGACTTAGCAGGACCAAAAGCCCCCAAAAAACGTAGTTAATCCGCTTCATAAACACCAACCAATATGGGAAATATTCCTATGGCAAACGACGCTCAGTCATCCACCGCAATATGAAATTTATGCAGCATACGATGCAGCAGGGGCGCGATAATAATGCCGCTGGTCGCAACGTAGATATAGCCACAAAAAATGCCGTACAAACTCGCAAACAACTGGCCCGACACCGAGTCAGGCAGTATCGACAAACCCAGGCCGCTCATCATCGTCGTCGAGGCAACAACGGCACTAACTAGGCCCATGCCATCAAAATACATATGGCCAGCCACACCAACTGTCAGCGACAGAAGCAGAATTCCCAAGGCCATTAACATATGAACGATAAGACGTCGGCGAAATTTCGCTCTCGAAATCAATGGGGAATTTTTTGCTTCGTACATACCGTGGCGTTCCCTATTAAAAATGGAATAGCCCTCAGTATACGCCTTTAACAAAGTTGGTTTATTACGGCGACTAACGCAATACGCCACCAGCCGCACTATAACTGTCGAGCACGCTGATATAGTTGGCTCGTTCATACGCCGCGGGATCGATCGCCTTTTGTCGGCTGATACTGCCTTTTAACTGGTTCACCGATTCATATTCGCGCTCGTCCAGCCATTGTTGTAAATCCTGCAACAATGTCGAGATATGCCCCGGACCGTGGCGCAGCAAGGCGCTGCACAAATGGGTAACATCGGCGCCCGCCAATAAGGCCTTCAAAATATCCTCATGGGTATGCAGGCCGCCCGTCACCGCCAGTGAGCAATCCAGATGGTCCGACAAAATTGCGGCCCAGCGAATCCGCAGCAGCGATTCCTGAGAGCTCGACAGCTGCACCTTCGGCTCAACATGCAGTGTATCCAGGTTGATATCGGGTTGATAAAAGCGATTAAAAATTGCGATGCCGTCGGCGCCAGCGGCCTGTAAACGTTTGGTGAAGGGAATCAGGGCGCTAAACTGTGAAGAGAGCTTTACCGCAATTGGAATGCGAATATGCTCGCGCAACGACTGCAGAATTTCGACATAGCGATTCTCCAGCTGGGCGCTTTCTTCATTGGGGTCTACCGCCAGGTAATAAACATTCAACTCCAGCGCATCGGCGCCCGCTTGCTCGATCTCGGTAGCGTAGTCAATCCAGGCGCCAAGATTTACCCCGTTGAGGCTGGCAATTACCGGAATCGACAAATGGGTTTTCAGTCTTTGCAGCTGTTCGAGATAGGCGTCCTGATAGGTTACATACTCGTCCGGCACCGGGTGAAAGCTCTCCGCTTCAGCGTGACCGACAGACTGCTGGTGGAAAAATCTCGCCAGATGCTCAGTCTCATTTTCAATTTTTTCCTCGAACAGCGAGTGCATCACGATTGCCGACGCCCCGGCATCCTCAAGGGCCTTGGCGCTATCGAGTTTTTCCGCCAGGGGCGAGGCCGACGGCACCAGCGGATTGCTGAGTTTGAGGCCGAGATATTCCGTACTGAGGTCAAGCATCGCTACGCCTCCCCTTCCGCTGATAAGGTATTCTGTGTCGCCAGTTTGGCCTTGGTTGCCGCCACACTCACCGACTCATCCCAGTCCAGGCTCGCCAGTTGCTGATAGTAGTGGTAGCGATGATTCACCTCGTCCTGCGCCTGACTGAGAAAGCGTTCGGCGTCTTCAGGATGGGTCTGCCAGAGCATATTGAAGCGGGTCTCCGTTTTGACGAAGTCCCGGTAGGGTATGCTGGGCGCGTCGGAATCCAGGTGCAGCGGATTCTTGCCGTGGGCAATTTTCGCGGGATCGAACCGGAACAGCGGCCAGTGCCCACTGTCTACCGCCAGATTCTGTTGGCGGTGGTTATTCGATAAATCCACTCCGTGCGCGATGCAGGGGGAATAGGCGATGATAATCGAAGGCCCCGGATGGGCCTCCGCTTCCAAAAAGGCCCGCAGGGTCTGGGTATCTTTTGCACCATAGGCCACATGAGCCACATACACATTGCCGTAATCCATTGCCAGCAGCGCCAGATCCTTTTTACCGGTGGCTTTGCCGCCCGAGGAAAACTTCGCCACCGCCCCGCGCGGGGTTGCCTTGGAGGTTTGCCCCCCGGTATTTGAATAGACCTCGGTGTCTAACACCAGAATATTCACATCCCGTCCGGACGCCAGCACATGATCGAGCCCACCGTAACCGATATCATAGGCCCATCCGTCACCACCGATAATCCACACACTCTTGCGGGTGAGGTTTTCCGCCAGTTCGGCAAGCAGTCTCGCCTCGTCGCTATCGATTTGCTTCAGGGCCTGCCGGAGCTGCTCCACCCGCTGGCGCTGTTCAAAAATACCCGCCTCATCAGACTCGTCAGCGTTCAATATCGCCTCGACCAATGCATCGTCGAGTTGAGGCTGTAAAGCAGTGAGCAACTCCCGAGCCTGCTCCTGATGCTTGCTGATCGCCACCCGCATACCCAGACCACATTCCGCGTTGTCTTCAAACAGGGAATTGTTCCAGGCCGGACCACGCCCTTCCTTATTGGTCGTCCACGGGGTGGTCGGCAGATTACCGCCGTAAATCGATGAACATCCGGTAGCATTGGCCACCACCATGCGATCACCAAACAACTGCGTTGCCAAACGAATATAGGGTGTTTCGCCACAGCCTGAACAAGCGCCGGAAAACTCAAACAAAGGCTCGTACACCATGGCGCCCTTGATGGTACTCGACTTCAAAGCACTGCGATCATATTCAGGTAGCTGCAGGAAGAAATCCCAGTTGTTGCGCTCCTGGTCGAGCAAAGGCGGCTGCGCCGCCATATTCAAGGCTTTGTGACTGACATTACTCTTGTCGCGAATGGGGCAGATATCAACGCACAGACTGCAGCCTGTGCAATCCTCCGGCGCGACCTGATAACTGATATGCATTCCCTCGGGAAAACCCTTACCAATCATAGCCCGGTGTTTAAAACTGGCCGGCGCGTTTTGCAGGCTTTCTTCTGGAACGATCTTGCTGCGAATCGCCGCATGAGGGCATACCAGTGCGCACTTGCCACACTGGGTACAGAGATCCTCATCCCAGACAGGAATTTCCAAGGCCAGATTGCGCTTTTCGTAGGCGGCCGTACCAAGAGGGTAACTGCCATCATCTGGAAGCAGACTCACCGGAATCAGATCACCACGACCGGCAATAATCTCCGCAGTGACCTTGCGAACAAATTCCGGCGCATCCTCCGGCACCGCAGAGGACAATGTGG